>CAYJGA010000057.1:0-9042 GCA_964369255.1 uncultured Desulfovibrionaceae bacterium | reverse complement strand
GGGTTTGGGGGAAAACTTTTTTTTCCTAAAAAAGTTTTCCCCCAAGAAAAAAAGAAGAAAAAAAGTTTTCCCCAAACCACTTTCAAAAAAACACATTAGAACAATGACCTGACTACAGAGCCGCCGCCAACAACGCGTCATTGCTGAGGCGGACTTTATGGTCTGTGTTCGTATAAACGAAGGTGACAGTGCCTGTGGCGTCGCGCACAATGACCGCTGGGGCGGGGAGGTTGTGATGTGTCTGTCCACTGGCCTTTTCTATGTCGATTTTGTATTGATTGCGATACATGGTCACAGTTTCGTCATCCATATGGAAGGCGAGGCCAAGGGCGGCGCACATGTCCACAGAGCTGTCAGAATACAGGGGGAAATGGAGCTTTTTCTCTGTATGTACTTGCTGCAAGCCCTCGGGCAGGTCGGGGCAGGCAGCAAGGACGGTGTAGCCGCGCTCTTCCAGTGTTGGCAATATGTCATTCACTCCCGCTAACTGCGTGAGGCAGAAGCGTCACCATGCCCCCCTATATATTATAAGGATGGCAGCCTTGTCCCCTAAAACTGTCTCGAGTGTCGTCGTGTTTCCGCTCATGTCTTGAATAGGAGCTGTCAAAGCTTCCTTAGGAAGTGCGCTGCCTGTGCTGAGGGGCGCAATCAAGTCTGCGGATGATGCGATATTCATGAACATTCCTCCAAAGTTAGTGCGAATTGAGAATTTCCGGCAACTCTAAATAATGTTGAAGCATCTTAAAAAGTGTCGTCATTTTGTGCGAAGTTGTCAAAAACGGCGACAGCTCATTTCCTACTGCAATCGTAGGCAAAATGCAAGTCTGAAAAGCGGGCTTTTTTCGTGTGATAAGAAATCAGAAAAAAATCGTGTTTAACCCTATATTTTTTCTAGATTTTTTTCGATATATTGGCACTTTACGTGCATTGTCTACGCAGGACGAAAAATGGGGAAAAATTTTCCCCATCTGGCTTCGTTGTTTGAGAGTGCTGTTACCTATGTTCCGGCAATCGGTGGGCAATTTTGTTCACTGTGTGTCGGTGAATGCATACTCTCCACCAACGACTCTGTAAAACGTGAGCGTTTTTTGCCATAAGGCAGGGTGTTTGAATCACTGTAAGAGACCGTGTGTGCTGTATACGTGTGCAGTGAGTGCTTATGCTTTTTGCCGTGCAAGGAGTGCTAACAAGATGGCGCCGGCTTGCGCCACATTTAAGGAGTCAAACTGACGTAAAAGAGGGATATGAACCATGAAAGCACAGCGCTTGGCGATACTCGGGCGCAGTCCTTTGTCTTCGCTGCCAAGCACCAGCATGGCAGGCAGGGGCAGAGTTTCTGTGAAAGCGTTTATCGTATGACAATGCGGACTTTGCGCGCGGACACCGGTGCCTATGAGGGCAAATCCGGCTTCTTCTGCGGCATCTAAGGCATGACCCAAGTTTGTGACACTACATATGGGGAGATTATCCAGCGCGCCGGCAGCTGCCTTGCGCGCCGCGTCGCCAAGGTATGCACTGTTGTGCTTTGGTATGACAAGACCCGCCCCGCCGAGGGCGTAGAGCGTGCGGACAAGGGTTCCCACGTTGCCGGGGTCTTTCACATGATCGAGGGCAAGAATGAGCGGAAGCGGCGCCTCTGTGGCCTGTGTCAACAGGCTTTCGAGGGACGCATGGGCAACGGCGCCAAGCCGTGCCACAACGCCTTGATGCTTGGCCTTACACATTCTGTGAAGAACCTGTTCCTCCACAAGAGAGAAGCGGATATTTGCTTGACGACAGATGTCGAGCATGCGCGATGCCTCATCAGAGCGCAGTCCTTTCTTGATGTAGAGGGTATCTACGCGTTCAGGTTCGCTTTGCAAAAGTTCTAAGACGGGCTTTATGCCGGGCAAAAGGGCGGTGTGTTCTGTCGTATTATTGGACGGTGTATCGGCTTTTGAATGACGCATGACATCTCTCACTTGTTTCATGGGGACAATACCCCTTCATATTCGGCGGGATACCGCGGTTTTGCACAAAGACCGTTTCCACAAAGGGGTTTTATAAACGCCCGCGTATCCTACGGACAGAGCGCGTTGCTCCAGTACGACGCGTCCATGGACAGAACAATTCGACTTAGGAGGACGAAGTGACGCACCACAAAGTCCCATCCGGCTCACACAGGCCCACGATGACTTTGACACACCGAACCGGAGGTCATGCCGTAATATGCGGCTCATCGTGGAGGAAAGAAGAGACTCCATCTCGAGCTTTGTTGCGGCATCAAGCACACACAAAGCATCATAGAAGGAGTCACTATGTCAAGTACTCTTTTACAGGCCATGAGACTGAAGCGTTATTCCGTGGGATTGTTTGTTTTTCTGTTTCTTATCACCTTCGTTTTGACGGGGTGCGGAAGTAAGAAATCAGGCGCACCATTGCACGACGTTGGCGACTATACAGGTGCCGGCGACGGCATTGTTCTCACGAAAACACAACAAGCAATCTTTAACACATCCGGTGATCTGGATAAAAATATACCCGCAGAAGGGCTTCCAAGTGTAGCAAGGCAATACGCCTACTACCTCAACAAGGGGCGTCAGACCATGACGGTTTTTTCCAAAAGGGCTGAAGACTACCTTGGGCACGCGCGCCTTGTGTTTCGCAAGCGCGGCATGCCGGAGGAGCTGGCCTATCTTGCCATCGTGGAAAGCGGGTACAACCACAGTGTCACGTCCCATGCAGGCGCCACAGGCGCGTGGCAGTTCATGCCCTATACAGGCATGAAGTACGGACTCAAACAGGATTGGTGGCTTGACGAGCGACGCGATCCTTATAAATCTGTGGAAGCTGCGGCGAGCTATCTCCAAAGGCTGTACGGCTATTTTGGGGACTGGCTGCTAGCCCTTGCCGCCTACAATGCAGGTGAAGGAAAAATTGGCCGCGCCCTTGAGGGCACAGGCGCAACGGACTTCTTCACGCTTGTGGAGCGCAACGAGATGTTGAGCGAAAAGATGCAGTTGCGGAAAGAAACAAAGGATTATGTGCCGCGTTTTCTTGCGGTTTGCAAAATCATGCGTAACTTGGCGCCCTTGGGTTTTACGCCCATCCGCCACAACAAGCCGCCCTTGCACGCACGCATAGTCGTACCACCGGGTACCGACCTCGTTGCCATGGCAAAAGTCACGGAAACGCCGTGGGAAGAGTTCAAGAAGATGAATTTGTCCCATAAGCATTTTGTGACCCATGCGGAATATGAGAGCTTCGTGTATGTGCCGCAGCGCTCGCACGAAGTGGGATTGGCCTTTGCCGCACGGGGCAAGAGCCTTTACGCGTGGAAAACTGTCACCGTGCCAAAGGGAGAAACGTGGACGAGTTTGAGTAAGAAGACGGGTATACCCGTTTCCGCACTCAAGGCGAGTAATCGTGATACGACACTGCAAGCACAGACGCGTATTCGATTGCCCAACAGCCCCTTGCTCCGTATGCCGAATTTTGCGCAACGTGAAGCTCCTTCACAGCAAGCAAGAGCAGGCACATACAAGGTGCAAAGTGGCGACACACTCCTTGGCATTGCGCTTAAGTTTGACACAACGCTCACAAAGATGATGGAAGCGAATAACATGAGTAATTCGAGTAAATTGCGTGTTGGGCAAGTGTTGAAGATACCCGGTGCGACAGGAACACCCGTGGCACAGCGCACACCGGTAAAACGCACCTATGTGGTGAAATCAGGTGATACCCTTGGCGCCATTGCGCAAAGGCATAATCTGACCACAAGGGAGCTGTATGAATTGAATAAAATAAAGGATGCAAACAAGCTTCGCGTTGGCGATACGCTTCTTGTGTCTTCTCAATAACACCTAAGAACAGGTATTTATGCCCACTGTGAGCGGTGGCGGGCTGCGGCTTCAAAACGCTTGCAGTGGGCATGCCTTGTGATTTTTTCGAGACCGTCTCCTTCCTTTAGAGCAATGACATATTTTTCTGTCCAAAGAAACCCTACACCAATCCAATAACCTATAATATTCTTCGCCTATTCTGAGAATCTTTTCCTCCAAAATGACAGCACTAACAAGCAATTGTTTCAAATTTTAAACTTGACTTTTTTCGCTTAAAAGCTACCTTATGCATATGAAAGTTGTACACTATAGAACGGATGACAATACCAATATTTTCCAGAAATGGCTCAATGCTTTACGAGATAACAAAGCAAGGGTGGCCATTGCGCGTCGTGTTGACAGAGCTGCTTTGGGAAATTTTGGCGACCATAAGGCTTGTCGTGATGGTGTTTCAGAAATGCGTATTGATTTAGGCTCCGGCTATCGAGTGTACTACTTTCGGCACGGTGAAATGCTTGTCGTGCTTCTGTGTGGCGGGGACAAAAAAGCCAAAGTGCAGACATTGACCGAGCTGTTGCATATAAGGCTGATTTTTTAAGACGTATGACGAGGTAAAATATGAATAAGCCCTACATTTCTCATGAAGAAGCGACAATAGAGAGCTTTAGAAACGACCCAACCTATGCGGCTGAATATCTTAACGCCGTTCTTGAAGATGGCGACCAAGAGGAGCTTATGCTTGCCCTGCGCCGTATTGCCACAGCTTTTGGTATGCGCGAAGTGGCAGAATATGCACAGCTCAACCCTAAAACTTTGTATAGAACTCTGTCTTCCACAGGTAACCCAGAACTCAAAAGCTTTCAAGCCATTCTTAGTGCAATGGGAATGCGCCTTGCTGTTACACCAGTAGTGCAAGGATAACACCCTCCAGCAATAGTATCAGACTACGCCTTTCTGGATGCGGCAGAAAAATTCGGACTTTCGACTTGAATGTAAGAACTTAAACAAAAAATAAAAAACCAAAAAAACTTTTTAGACTTCACAAAATACTCGCTTAATTATTGACTTTGCTATTGTGCCTTAGTATACAAGTTCTCGGTGCAGATGGCTGCATACATGATTTTTGGAGGATTTTGATGCGTAAAGAGGTACTTTTATTCCGGATTCTTGCCATTTTTTTGTTCTTGTGCGTTGTGGCGCCTTTGCCTGCTGCTTCTGCGAGCACCACATTTTTACAGTCCATTGAATATGCGCTCACATATAGCCCTGAACTGAAGGCTATGCAAGAAGGGCGCAATTATGCGCATTCCGACATCACTCGGTCGCGCGCCGATTATTTGCCCGATGTGGACGTGTTTGTGAACACCGGCCTGTCACATCTTAATGACAATGCCGCCCGAGCCGCACAAGATTCCCCTCTCAATGAAGACATCCGCTTCCGCGGCAATATCCACTCAGAACTGCGCCTGACACAGCCCATATTCTCCGGCTTTGCCACACAGCAGAATGTAGCGCGGGCAGAACGCGCCACAGCTTCAGCGGCGGAAAGTGTGAAGGGCAGTGCGTTGAATGTCATCTACAATGCCCTTGCGGCGCACGAAAATGTGCTGCGTCAGACGGCGCTTGTGGCTCTTGCGCAAAACAATGTGAAAGCCCATGAGCGCATCTTGCATCGCGTCCAAGCCGGCTACAACAATGGCGCCACGACGACGGGCGAACTTGCTCAAGTGCGCAGCCGTCATTCCCGCGCAAAGGCCACACTCACTTCGTATCGCTCTTCCCTCGATGCGGCTGTCTCCCACTATGTACAGCTTGTGGGACATGCGCCGCAGACGCTTGCAAGCATTCCTTCTGCGCGTAATGTCCATCAAAGCCTCGAAGAACTACGCAGTGCCACGCTCCTCTCCAATCCTAATATTAAAGCCTCCCTTGCCAGCATCAAGGCCATTTCCCATGAGCGCGGCGTCCAAGAAGGCGCCTTTTATCCGCAAGTGGACATGGTGGCGGGCACGCGCTTCGGCGACCAAAATGCCCATACAGACCTCAGATATGGCGACATCTATGCAGAATTGCAAGTGGGCTGGAACTTGTATAATGGCAGCGAAGACGTCTCCGGCATTCAAATGACAAGCGCGCGCTTGCGTCAAGAACGTCAAAACTTGCATGTGCTCATGAATACGCTGAACAGAGACATGGAAGTGACACTCAGCCGCTATAAGGCCTCCGCCGAAGAAGTGAAGGATTATAAGGCCGCAAAGCAGGCCAGCCGCACGGCGCGGGATGATTATTTCCGCCAATTTTCTGCTGGCAAGCGCAGTCTGCTTGATGTGCTCGACGCCGAAAGCGACTATTTCTATGCGGCAACGCAAGAAATTGTGTCCGGCAGCGACCGCCTCTTGTCTGCGTATCGCCTCCTTGCCATCACAGGCGACCTGTTCGCGGCGTTGGACATAAACCCCGAACGCTTCTTAGTGGATATTCCCACAACAGCCGATACAGCCACAGATAATGCCATGGAAATACCAAGCACGCTCATCCACGGTTGGGGCAAATAGGAGGAACTGACATGATTGCAGCCGCACAAGTAACACGGGTGGAAGGGCGCGCCGTCGTTGTCCGCAACGGGCAAGAGCTGACCATGGTCAAAGACATGGATATTCTGAAAACGGATATTCTGAAAACGACCAATGACGGCAAGGCGGAAATAGTGTTTCGCGATGGCACCGAAGTGGACCTTGGCCCGTCTACGGAAATTGCCGTGACAGATTTCTCCTTTGAGGATGTGGGACAAGAGCCGTCCTTTGTGGTGGATGTGGCTGTGGGACTGCTCCGCTTTGCCACGGGCAAGGTGGTGGAAGCCAACCCCGAAGGTTTCAAGGTCATCGCCCCCACAGGTTCCATCGGCGTGCGCGGCACAGTGCTGTGGGTACAAGTGACGGACACACATACAACCGTCATCGTGTCGGAATTGGGCGAGGGTCATACAGTCATCATTACGCCCCTTTCCGGCGAGAGCATCATCATTCACTTGCCGGACAAGGGCGTCGTTTTAAGTCCCGATGTGTCAAAGGTGCTGGAGAGCTTTGACGTTCCCTTGCAGCAGCTCGAAGAATACCGCGAAAAAATATTTTACGAGGACAGCAGCGCCACGCCCACCGGCGGCGCCTATGTCATAGCCGACGCCACATTTTTTGCCGAACTTGACGCGGTGGAAAGCGGGCGAGACATCGGCTTCGTCCATCATGAAAGTTTGCCCGCCTTGCTGGCACGCCTTGAAGAGGACGGCGTGGACACGGCCTTCGTGGCAGAAGCGCTGGCAGTGCCCCATGTCAGCTCCGGTCATGATAGCGGGCATAGCAGCAGTTCGGGCAGCAGTGGAAGTACGGGGGGCAGTGGAAGTACGGGGGGCAGTGGAAGTACGGGGGGCAGTGGCGCTATTGCCGGAAACATAGCCACCGGAGACCCCGGCACCGGCGATGGAGCAAACGCCACATTTGCCTATGCTTCTACAACAGATGCCAGTAACACGATTGTTGCGCTGCCGGGCATCAGTGTCAATGCTGGCAAGGGGAATGATTCGATAAGCAGTCTAGGCGGTGGCAATATTGCGGGGGGGTATGGCAGTTGGGATCATATTCTTGTGAGCTTCTCAAACGCACAGATAGACGGCGGTAATATAGGGAATATTTACGGTGATGCCCCTGTGCTTAACGGTGTAGACGGTGATGCTGTGGATCATATAGAGATCGGCTGGAGTGGCAGCGAATTTGGCGACATAAATTTCGACCAAAATGGCTATGAATTAACGCGAATTCTCGGTGGTAATATTTATGGCAACGCCCACACCCTTATTGACGCCAACACCAACGGCGATGGGGCAAATGAAGACGCTATGTTTGGCGACCCTGATGGCAACGCGTGGTTTCCGGGACAGGAAATGGAATACGTTGTAAACGAACTTTACAAAGGGTGGGAATATGAATTTGACGACTTGAAGGGTTCCTTTATAGACATTGCGGGAGTATTGATTAAAGGGAATATTTATGGCGACGCGCATACGCTCCAAGTGAGTGCCGGTAAGACCATAACACTTGGCAGTGATAAAATAGTCTTTACAAATTTTGGAGGTTATTCCAATGAACAGGGTGCAGTTTTAGAAGCTTATCCCAACATAGCTTCCAAATACGGACATCGTATGGGCGTTCAGGCAACGAATTTTGGCGATGCTATTATGTATGGCGATGTGGCTGAAATCACGTCAGCGCACGGTTCCACCATTCAGCTCGGTCATGACAAGTTTATAGTATCACACTTGGAAAATGCTATAATCTATACAGATTACAAAACTCATACAGGTGAAGGTGCGGTCATAGGCGGTAATGATGTGATAGAAATTGCGCCCTATCAGTCTACACCCTATATTCCAAATGTGGTTGTGGATGAGTGGGGCGAGTGGGACGATGGACATGGCACGGTTAATTCGCCTATTATTCAAGGCAAGGTGCTTATTTCTTTGGGCGGCGGTGAGGATGTGATACTATTTACCCCTGAACTGTCAGATGGGAGTGGTTCTATTACTGACAAACTCCCCATTATTGCGGACGGAACGGAGCTGCATATTGACTTTGGTGATGATGATGACAGGGACTTTCTGGGCATTGGTGGTGCCGAGGTCGGGGAGAATGTCAGTATCACATTGTATAATGTGAAAAATGACAATTATGGCAATTATATGGATGACTATGACATTGGGAATGATTGGACTCTGTCATCCGACAATACGCTGGGCGACGGGGGAGTTCAAACTACATACACGCATGATGATACCAATAATACACTCACTGTGACAACATACGAGACAGCTATGCCCGACAACCTGCTCGTCTAAAGGGATTACCTTCCTCAAAGCCATGCTTGCAATATCCGTCAATGTGTGCAAGCATGGCTTTATGAGCACACAAAAGCATACACAAGACGAGCGCGAAAAGCTGCTCAAAGCCCATGACGCTATTTACAAGGGCTTCTTCAGTGATACAGGCATGGTACGGTCACTGCTGGAGGATTTTATAAGCGAGCCGCTTGCGTTGCGCTTTCACTTTGACACGCTTGAGCGGGTGCCCGGTGACCGCGTTTCGGACAAGTTTGTGGCTCGTCATGGGGATATTGTCTGGCGGGTAAAAACTCAAGATGCAACAGAAAGGGAAGCAGCGCGCGAAACACA
>CAYJGA010000056.1:0-9052 GCA_964369255.1 uncultured Desulfovibrionaceae bacterium | reverse complement strand
GACATCTTCTGAACTTTGACGAAATGCAAAAGAGCTTATTTAGAAACAGCTCCTAGGAACAATGTCTAGGAAAGTGAGTATAATGAGAGTTTTTGAGAAAATCAACCATGGTTTGAAAGCGCACGCGGCTGCAATAAAAGAAATCTTGGCCGACAATCATGTCCATACAGCCGCAGTGTACGATTGGATGTGCGATTCGCAAAGTAAGGCAAATTATGAAAAAGAACTCGCCTTTCAAGCCCTTGTCCGCCTCATTCCCCTCGACTCTGCCATAGGGTCAATGAGTCTTGTCTCGACAGACTCGTTCAGAGCCCATGTCCTGCGTGCAAGGGAGTTGGACGAGCATGGCAAGATGCCACAAATTTCCATGATGAGCACGACGACAGAATTTATGCGCTATTATTTGTATGCGACTACATTTCTCATTGAGCAATACAAGTACGCGCCCCATGTGACCATTGAGGAGGGCGATGTGGTGTTTGATTGCGGTGGGTGTTTTGGTGAAACGAGCGTGTGGGCGTGCCAAGAGGGCGCAGCCGCAAGTTATTGTTTTGAGCCGTCGCCAGAGCACGAAAAACACATTTTACGAAATATTTCACGTCATTCCCTTGAGGGGAAAATGCATCATGTGCCCTTTGCGCTTGGTAAAGAAAAGGGGACAGCGCATTTTCACCAAGTGAAGGACAATCCCGGCGCGTCAACTGTGGGCGCCCCGAGTAAAACAAGTATTGCCGTGGATGTGACCAATCTTGACGCATGGTGCGCGGAGCATGATGTGAAGCCAGACTTTATTAAGATGGATATTGAAGGCGCGGAGCTTGACACTATCCGCGGCGCTGAACGCATTTTCCGTGAATATAAACCACGCTTTGCCATATGCTTGTATCATCGTTTGACGGATATGTGGACCATCCCTCACCTGCTGAAGAGCCTGTGCCCCGAGTATTCCTTTTGGTGCAAGAAAAATGCGCATGTGGATGAATTTGTTCTCTACGGAAAAGTTGTCAGCGCATGAGCCGACAAATGACAATGCCATGTGTTGTGGCATTTTTTCGTATCGTGGATTTCACGATGAGTTCGCCTGTTGACGCATGTGAATAAATCACATAGTGTACCGTAAGGAGGATTTATGTTGGTGCGCTTTGCTGTAGAAAATTTTAGGTCATTCAAAGAAAACGTTGAATTTAAGATGGGAGCTTCGGAGCTTTTACGTCATCCGGATCACGTTGTGCCTTACGCTGGAAAGCAAATTTTGAAAACGAGTTTTTTATATGGAGCGAATGCGAGTGGTAAAACAAACTTTATTCAAGCAATTGAATTTGCAAGTCAAATAATTGTGCACGGCCTTGCGCTTGTTGATTATGATAAAAAGTATTTTAGATTAGATGATGCATGTAGAAAAAGGCCCGGTGTTTTTCAGTTCGATATATGCATTAAGGGCAAGTGCTTCTCATATGGCTTTGCTTTATCATATTTGACGTTGGATATCCAAGAAGAATGGCTGTATTCTATTGATAAAAAAGAAGAGTGTATTTTTCACAGACAAAAGGATGAAAAAGGAGGTGTTATCATTGAGAACGGATTGCGTTTTGATAATGAAAAACATAAGGAGCGCTTTGATTTTTATGTAGAAGATATGAAAAATAAGCATATGAGAAGTGTCTTGTTTTTGACTGATATATCTAAGAAAGAGTCAAGTGCTGATGAATATAATGTTTTTAAGGATGTTTGCAGCTGGTTTGAGAGATTGCATGTTATATTTCCAAGCACCAAAATCACTGCGATTCATAACATGTACGATGATGAAGCAAAAGAAAAATTGTCTTCTTTGCTAAAATATTTTGATACTGGTATTGATTCCATAGAAAAAGAAGAGAAGGATTTTGATAAGATTGAAGGAATTCCTTCTGAGATTAAAAAGAAAATCAAGCTTGATATCATGCGGAGTTTGCTTAATGCACCAAGTGATTCTGATGTGTCCGATAAAAAAGTTGCGCTTCGAGTTGGAAATGCTTTTTTTATTGTATATTATCGCGATGGTCAATTGATGACGGAAGAACTTTTGTCAAACCATGGGAATCAAGATGATTTATTTGATTATGAATGCGAATCTGATGGGACAAAGCGTTTATTTGACTTGCTTCCAATTTTTGACATGGCTTTAATGGATTCCGTTTTTGTTATTGACGAAATAGATAGAAGTCTTCACACAAAGCTCACGCACGAATTTATTCAGAAATTTCATGAGTATGCAAAGGATACGCATTCACAGTTGATAGTTTCTACACATGATTCAAATCTTTTAGATTTAGATTACATAAGACAAGATGAAGTGTGGTTTGTGGAACGACAGCGAGATAATAGTTCAGTCCTCATTCCTTTAGATAAATTTAAAGTGAGATTTAATACGGATATTGAAAGAGATTATCTTTTAGGTAGATATGGAGCCTTGCCGATTTTCAAGCACGAAGCTTTATAGGATGGCTAAAAAATGGTACACAAAAGCTTTCGACTTCAGTCATCAGCATTTGATAGAACTTCGGAAGAAGAAAAAGTCAAACCGAAACGCGTTATTTTTATTTCGGTTGAGGGTGTCGACACAGAAAAAAACTACTTTGAGTTGTTGAATAAAACTTTAGATAATTCAGTCATTAAACTAGAAATTTTAAAACAAAGAAAACACAATGCCTACTCATCGCCTCATAAAGTTCTCGAGTTATTGCAGGAATATCTTGAACTTCGCAGGGGTCATGTTATTCCGGATAATGCAATACTCTTCCAATGCTTAGATGACGCCTATGATGTAGGTGCCATAGAAGATATTTTGAGCAGGGGTGAGGGAACACGTGAATTCAAAAAACTTGCTTTGACTCTTAATAATGCAGGAATAGATATTGCTTATAGGAAGTATTTAAAGCAGGTTCAAAGTGATGATGAGAGCGATGTTTTTTGTATCATTATTGATAGAGATAGTGCCTCTCATCGCAGAGAAACTATTATGAGCTGCATTGATTATTGTAATGAAAACGATATTTTATTTTGTATTTCGAATCCATGTTTTGAATTTTGGTTATTGCTTCATGTGTGTGATGTTTTGACTGAGTTTGCCGATGAATTGGTAAAAATTCACAAAAACGAAAAAGTTTCAGATAAGCATACTTTTGTAAGTAGGGAGCTTTCACAGCGGGCTGGACACGCAAAAAAAATACCGCATGGTGCATTTCAAAATAAGTATTTAAATAATATACGGCTGGCCATGACGAGGGCTCAGTCTTTTGCACAAGAGGCAAATATCATAGTTGATTCTATAGGCACAAATTTACCGCACTTAATGGAAAAGATCTTAGACGATGATTGATATAGCAATTTAACAGGCCGTTGAAAAAAGGCAATCTGCATCGTCAGCGCCAAAAAAGCAAACAACTTATGTATGTCTATATACACGGCGTTGCTTGCTTTTTTGCGCTTCCTTGCATCTCACCTTTTTTGAACGGCCTGTAAATTTGGACTTTTTCAACAGGCTGTTACGGATACAGAGAGCAGAGATGTTTGGGGGGAAAGCTTTTTTTTCCTAAAAAAAGTTTCCCCCCAAGAAAAAAACTTAAACAAAAAAATAAAAAAAGCTTTCCCCAAACCCCCTTCAAAAAAATCTTTTAGACTTTACAAAGCACCAGCTCAACAACTGCACCTTCCTATTTTCGCACGTATTGCGCTAATAGTTCCGCTATATGCGTCACTTTCAGCGAGTCTTGCTGCTTTTGCGCCCCGCCTCCAATGTGCATGACACAGCCAGGGCAATCCACCACAAGATGAGAAGCGCCTGTTTGCTTTGCATTTTCAAGCTTCATTTCCAAGAGTGTTTTGGATATATGAGGAAATTTCATGGAATAGGAACCGCCAAAGCCACAGCAGACGTCTTCTTCCTTGCTTGGTACATATTCGGCCGCACTGTCAATAAGGGCGCGCGGCGCCTGTGTCACTCCAAGGCCGCGACACAGGTGGCATGAGGAATGATATGTCACCTTTTCCTTACTGCGCTCAAAATGTTCTGCCCTGAGGCCAAGGCTTTCGTAGGCAAATGAGCTGAAGTCTGTTATCTTGCTGACAAAGGCCGCGCATCGCATTTGTATGGCAGCGTCGCTTTCGCCCAATGTCGCGCCATATGATGTCGCGCCTAACAAATCCATATAGGTATGCTTCAAGTGAGACGCGCACGACGTACAAAGGGTGACGATGGCGTCGTATTTTGCCGCGTCAAAGGCAAGGAGGTTTTGCTTTGCCACAGCCAAGGACGTCTCCCTTTGTCCCATCATTTCCAAGGGCAAGCCGCAACAGCTTTGCTTCATGGGAAAATCCACAGCAACATCATATGCATGGAATATGGCAACAGCGGCTTTCAACTGTTGCGGATAAATAAAATCTTGCGCACAGCCCGCAAAAAGCGCAATACGCAGGCGTGGCTTCTCAGGTTGCTTTTGTAAGGTCTTCCACTGGTCGCGGAAGGAATCCTTCGCAATGGCGGGCAGAGCCTTGTAGTCGTGCTTAGCAAAAAATATGGCCGGCAGATGGCGCTGATATTCGCCGCCGCGGGTGCTGGGCAACTGCGCATACTTGGCAAACTTTAAAAGGCTGTGGAATAAAGTACGGTTTTTCATGACTGCGCTCAAAAGCGTCGCTTCCGGCGCACTCCCTTCTTCCTCATTCAAGCGCACGCGAATTTCACGGATGAGGCGAGGTAAGTCAATGCCTCCGGCGCACACATGCTTGCACGCCTCGCAGTTGATGCAGTTATGCGCGAGGACTTTTGCCTTCTCTCGACCATGGAAGAAATATGTCAGAATGAGGCCGATGGCGCCAATATAGATGTGCCCCATACGATGCCCGCCCACGAGGCGATAGACAGGGCACACATTGGCGCAGGCACCACAACGAATACATCGGAACACTTGCGAAAAAAGCGGGTCGCGGGCAAGGGCGCTGCGTCCGTTGTCCAAGAAAATAATGTGCATCTCCTTCGCGGCATCTTGTGTATCCTGTGTATCCCCCTTCCACTCACTGGGGCCTGTAAACCATGTGACATAGGTTGTAAGGAGCTGCGCAGTGGCATTGCGCGGCAATATTTGTAGGATATTCATGGCATCGTCCAAGGTGGGAACAAGCTTGTCCAAGCCCGCAAGCGCCACATGAACGCGGGGCAGTGTAGTCACAAGGCGGGCGTTGCCTTCGTTTGTACACGTGGCAAAGGTGCCTGTTTCTGCCACGCAAAAATTGGCACCGGTGATGCCTATGTCTGCCTCAATGAATGTGGAGCGCAGGGCGCGTCGTGCCACTTTGACCAAATGCTGTACGTCATGCTCTTCCTTTTTTCCTGTGACCTTGGCGAAGTCGTCGGCTATTTCATGGCGCGAGAGATGGATGGCGGGAAGAACCATGTGCGATGGCCCCTCGTTGCGTAATTGCACAATAAATTCCCCAAGATCCGTTTCTGCAACGGCGAAGCCTGCGGCGAGCAAGTGGCTGTTGAGCTGCGTTTCTTCGCTTGTCATGGACTTGGATTTTGCTATACGCGTCGCGCTTGTATTTTTGCCCGCATTTGTAGCAGTTTGTGCGGCAATACGCGCGATAAGGACATTGGCCTCGTGGGCTGTGGCAGCACGATGTACGTGTACGCCCTTGGCCTGCGCCTTGGTCTTAAATTCTTCGTATAAGTCCTCAAGGTTGCGTGCGGTATAATCCTTGGCGGCGGCAATACGCTCTATGAGTGCAGGTGCGTCTACTTCGTGAAATACCTGTTCGCGGTTTGCCTTATAGGCCACGGCGAAATTATCGAGCGTCGTGCGCAGGAATGTGTCATCAAGGGCTTTTTCCAAATTTTGACCGTATTCTGCAAAGTTTTTCGGCGCATCATGCATGGACTGCATCCTCCAGAATAATAATGTGCTGCTCTAAGGGGCCGTGTACACCCACAGCGGGGACGCGTTCAATGTCTGCCGTGCGACTGGGGCCGGAGATAAAGGCGCAATAACCTCCTGCATGCTGCTGCATGTGGCGCATCAGAGGTGTTATATCAGAAAGTTCTGCATAAATATCAGAAGCTTTCACGAGTAAGACACATATTTCGCTGATCATTGTGGCAAGGCGCTTCTCCTCACTGTCTGATTGCACCACGCATGTGCCCGACGCTGCCACCGCACACAGAGCTGTCGTAAATCCTATATCAACGCCTGCCAGATACGCACGTAAGCCATCGCACATACAAAAAATCCCATTTCCCTCACTCGCTTTTACAAGAGCATCATACAGGGGCTGGGCAAGGTCTGGCGCCGCCACAACACATCCTGAGCGCGTTTGCGTGCGCTCATCCGTCAATAACTCACACGGAGCCTTGCGTGCAGCGAGCTGCATCACATAGTCAATGGCTTCGTCCTCGCTGTGTACACGCACCACCACAGCGCCCACCACAGCGGCTTTTGCGCAAAATATATCTATTATTTCATGGCATTTCATGCTTGTTGTCCTTTTTGTTTTTTTGAAAAACGAATTTGGGGAAAACTTTTTGCGTAAAAGTTTTCCCCAGAATGTTGTTCAAAGCGCTCAACGAGAATGCCGCGTCGTACTTAGTGACCACCAGCGTAGGAAGAGCGCACAAGAGGCAAGCCCTGCTCTACCCATTGCAGCGTTCCGCCTTTCATATGAGTGACCTCTGTAAATCCCATGTTTTTCATGAGCTGAAAGGCCTTGTCGGAACGTGTTGCACTGCGACAATAAAGGAGATAGGGTTGATGGCGCGGTAACTGCGCCAATATCGTTTGAAACACAGGGGACGAAAAATTCAACATCACAGCCCCAGAAATATGTCCGGATCGAAATTCTCGCGGGCTGCGAATATCCAGAACCACCAAGTCAGGATTTGGCTCTTGCAATAGGGTGAAGGCGTCCTGTACTGTCACCTCTCTGTTCTCCGCTCTTACAACTGCCACAATGAGCATTGAGCAAAACAAACAAAAAGATACAATGAGGACGACGGGAACAATGCGCATAGGAATCAAAAATACAGGATTTTTCACGAGAACCTCTGTCAAGATAAATTGCCTCAAAATCGTCTATTCCCTTTGATGCCCACATACGACGCGCTTGCTTTTCTTGTCAAGCTCAATTATAGTTATTTTATGAAAAAAATCACAATCCCAAAATCTATTTGTAATTCAATGGAGTCTTACGACAACGCAGAGGCGCGCACACAAAATCAAGGACGCATTCTCTTGCATGTGTGTTGTGGACCGTGTGCTCTCGTGCCTGTGCTGCGTCTGCGCGAGCGTGGCTACGATGTCACAGGCCTCTTCGCCAACCCCAACATACACCCATTGAGCGAGTACTTGCGGCGACGAGAGGCCATGCAACTCTGCGCCGAAAAGCTCAACCTCCCTATGCTGTGGCTCGACACGGCGTGGGATTTGCAAACATGGCTCGCCCATGTGGCACCCGCAAAAGCCAGTCCGCCTGCCCGCTGTGAATATTGCTACAGCACCCGCATGGACATAAGCGCACACAGCGCTCAGGAACATGGATTTCAGCATTTTACATCGTCACTGTGTTATTCTCGTTATCAAAACCACGAGAGTATACAGCAGGCGGCGCACAGAGCCGCCGCAGCGCACAATGTAACATTTTACTATGAAGATTTTAGCGATGAATGGCAGAAAGGGATTGATATATCAAAGGAATTTGGTCTCTACAGGCAGCCTTATTGTGGATGCATTTACAGCGAAGCCGAGCGCTACGCAAAAAAATTGCGCGCCCATGTTCGCGCGTAGTGCTTTGTACAGAACATGGCATTCTCATTTATTTTTTTAAGTTTTCCCCAAACCACTTTCACAAAAAGAAATGAGAATCAGGTGCTCGCCACCTCAAAGCGCTTTACGCAGCTCTGGCACAGTGGGTGACTTGGTCGCCCTTCTGCGTGAAGGCGGCGAAATGTCGCAAAGTCAGCCTTCGCCCACAGCGCTGTGGCCTCCTCCTCGTTCACATTGCCAAAGCATATTTTGCTTTGCGCCTCAGTCTCGGTCGCAGGCACATTCAAGTACACACAAGGCGACACCGCTCCTGAAGCGTCGACATAGACGCTTTTTTGAATGTTTTCACGACACTGCGTCGCCGCTACGCGGCTTGGCAACGCAGAATACAGCTGCACTCCATAGCGCTGTGCCTGTGCCTGTGCCTCTGCCAAATACGCCGCCGCCTGCGCAAGTTCTGTCGTTTTTTCAGGGGGAAGGGCAAGGCTGGCAAGGGCAGGCGTGGGCACATAGTCAAGCGTACTTATGACCGCAATAGGCACGCCCAAGTCATGCATCAAGGCCGGCAAGGCCACAACAGCCTCCATGCGGTCGGCAAGCATCAAGTAGGCCACATGTATCTCCAAATGAACGGCCATATGCTTTTTACGCAGTGCCTCAAGCATCCGAATGTTTTCACAAACTTTGTGAAAATCCGCCCCTTTGCGAGCAGCATTCGTGCTCTCATCCGTCCCCGCGAGGGAAAAGGCGAGAATGTCCATGCCACTCTCAAAGATGCGATTTGCCGTGTCCTGCGTCATGTGGAGGCCGCACGACGTTGTGGAAACAAAGCATTCCGCCTTACGCGCAAAAGCCACATAGTCGAAAAAATGAGGATGCAAGAAAGGCTCGCCCCAGCCTTGCAAATGAACGCGGTTTGCCTGACGCAACAAAGGCCACAGGTTTGCAAAGGTCAGTGCGTCCATATGCTGTCCTTTCCATGTGCTGGCCTCTGTGGTGTGCGGACAATAGGTGCAACGCGCGCCGCAGTGCGATGTCACCTCCACTTGCATACAATCCAATAAACGCGCCTTGGGGCGCACAAGGTCTTTGATAAGCTCCCACGCAGAAGGCGCACGAAAAGCACTGTGGCGCAATATCTCAGCGCCACTCTCCATAATGCCTTGCTTTGACAAAGGAAACTCCTTCATTTCAGGTCATTCCGATTTGTTTTTTTGAAAGGGTTTGGGGAAGACTTTTTTCTTGGGGGAAAACTTTTT
>CAYJGA010000055.1:0-9157 GCA_964369255.1 uncultured Desulfovibrionaceae bacterium | reverse complement strand
AAGACTTTTTTTTCCTAAAAAAAGTTTTCCCCCAAGAAAAAAGTCTTCCCCAAACCCCTTTCAAAAAAACCTTAACCCTACAACTAACAAAAACAGGAACACCAATGACGCTTTTATCAGACCGCGTGGCAGGATATAAGAAAAATTCTTCATGGATTCGTCGCATGTTTGAAGCGGGCGCGCAACTCAAAGCGCGCTACGGCGCAGAAAATGTCTACGATTTCAGCCTCGGCAATCCTGACCTTCCGCCGCCGCCCGCCGTCGCCGAAGGTCTGCGCACCCTCGCAGAACGCGCTTCGGAACCCTTCTCCATGGGATACATGCCCAATGGCGGTTATCCGTGGGCAAAGGAAAAGCTTGCCGCCCATGCAAGCAAAGAACAAGGTGTGCCACTCACTGCCGCACATGTTCTCCTGAGCTGCGGCGCCGCCGGCGGCCTCAATGCTTTCTTCCGCGCTGTGGTCAATGCCGGCGAAGAAGTGCTCGGCCTTGCGCCTTACTTCGTGGAATACGGCTTTTATGCGGAAAACCACGGAGCCACGTTCAAAGCTGTTCCCACAACACCGGAAACATTTCGTCCAAACCTTGAAGCCCTCGAAGCCGCCATCACAGAGAAAACGCGCGTCCTCATTACAAATTCCCCCAACAATCCCACAGGGGTCGTCTATACACAAGAGGAAATGCAAGGCATTGTGGACGTCCTTGAGCGCTGCTCAAAGAAATACGGACGCCCCATCTGGCTCGTGGCGGACGAACCCTATCGCTTCCTCGCTTTCGACAAAACGCCCGTGCCCTCCGTCCTGCCCCTCTATGCCCACGCTGTAGTGGTCAGCTCTTTTTCAAAGAACCTTTCCTTGCCCGGCGAGCGCATTGGCTACGTGCTCATTTCGCCCCTCCTTGAAGACGGCGCAGAGCTCATGGACGCACTCACACTCACAAACCGTATTCTCGGTTTCGTGAACCCACCCACTGTGGGACAATACCTCATGGCAGCCGCCATGGACACGCCCGTGGATGTGAGCATCTACGCCGCACGCCGCGCCGCCATGGAGCATGTTCTTCGCGAAGCAGGATACGACTTTTGTACCCCCAAGGGCGCCTTCTACTTCTTCCCCAAAGCGCCCGGCGGCGATGATGTGGCCTTCGTGCAACGTCTGCTCGAAGAAAAAGTGCTCGCCGTGCCCGGTTCCGGCTTCGGCTGCCCCGGTCACTTCCGCCTCGCCTTCTGTGTGGACGAAAATGTCATCAAGAACGCACAAGCTGCCTTTACAAAGGCTTTTTTCAAGTAGTGTTTGATAAAGGTTGAAAGTTTTACGGAAAAGCTTGTGGGGGGGGAACTTTTTTCGGAAAAGCAGTTTCCCCCCACCAAGACTTTAGAAGAGACACAACACGAATAGACGGATAAAAACTTCGTGAATATCCTCAATAATAATACGCCTGCTTCCGTCTCGTGGATAATCCATATAGATATGGACGCCTTCTTTGCGTCCGTCGAACAACTCGACGCGCCGGAACTGCGAGGCAAGCCCGTCATCGTGGGCGTTGGCGCTCGGAGCGTTGACAGCGTCAACGCGACCAAAAAGCACGAGCAGGCGCAATTCACGTGCGCCGTTAAGCGATTAATGTTTGTGCCTTGTACCGCTACAGATATGTTTTTTTGTTCTGGCACCACATGTGGAAACATCCCACAAAGTAGTGGAAAAAATAACTGTGCAGCGGTCTTACTATAGGGGAACGTTCATGTCACAAGCCGCGATTATATCAAAAGCACAGGGTTCTGTCAGTGTTATACGTGGGGGAAAAGAGATGACCCTCACACAAGGGGACGCGCTCTTTGTGTCTGATACTATCAAAACCACAGGCGCATCCCACAACACGTCCGTGGAACTCGTATTTGCCGACGGCAGCATCGCCACCCTCGGCCCCAATACAGTCATGTCCATTGCGGACTTCACCTTTGATAACACAGAAGCGCCAAGCTTTGTTGTGAATCTTGCCGTCGGAGCCATGCGTACCATCAGCGGCAAGGTGGTGGAGAGCAATCCCGACGCCTTCAAGCTTATTACGCCCAGCGCCACTGTGGGCATCCGCGGTACGGACTTTCTCACCGTGGTCAATGAGACGGGCGTGGCAAAATTTGTGCTTTCGCAGATTGATCAAGGCCATACCCTTATTGTGACCTCCCATATAGGCAATCAACTTTCTTTGACTATCGCAGGGCAAGCGGTGTCTGTACAGGTCAACGGCGAACTTGTGCCGCAGAGCTTCACCCTTGATGAGGTTGAGCAATTCTTGATGCAGCTTGCCAATGGTGAGGCTGTGGTGCCTATAGAAAGTGCCCAAGACGAGGATTCCGACGACGACTCTGTTGATGACACCGACGACGACGCAAATAATGACACAGAAAGCGAAGGCGAAAGCGAAAGCGAAGGCGAAGGCGAAAGCAAAAGCGAAGACAAAAGCGAAGGCGAAAGCAAAAGCGAAGGCGAGGCCACGCCACAGGCCGAAAATGGCGCAGAACCAGACGCAGAACACCTGAGCGAGGCCGAAACTGCCCCCGAAACTGCCCCCGAAAGCGGTAATGATGGCAATAACACAAGTACTAACGAAGGGAATAGCGACGCTGATAACGAAGCTGAGAATGACAAGGACGAATCTTCCTATAACTCCGATACAGATAACCTGCGTCGGGAAGAAGCCTTAACCGAAGATTACAGCGAAAGAGAACTCGCCACCGGATCACACACCGAACACGACAGCGTCGAACAAAACACCGACGTCGAACTCGCCATACCGCCCGCGGATGTCCTCGAAAGCGCCCTCGAAAGCGTTCCCGAAAGCGTTCCGGACGACGTGCCGCCCCCCGTTACAGAAGAGACTGTCCATCCTGACGGCTATGTAGACCGCGAGACAGACGGACGCGTCAACTACTTCGGCGATGAAGCCGACAACGTCGACACCTCCACATCAGCACCCAAAGCACCCGTCGCCCATCGCATCACCATCACAGAGGATATGCACACACACGATGTCATCATTTCCGGCGACGTGTCACATGTCACCGCGGGGATGCATGTGACAGGCGCCGACGATATGATTATCGCAAAGAATATGTCGGCAGGTACCATTGTGGGCGACGCCGCCATCGTCGCTGCCACTCTCATAGGAGGCAATGACCAGATTTTCGTGCACAACAAAACCGGCGGAGACTCCATCTATGGGGACGCAAAAGAAGTCACCGGCGGCACCGTGTCCTTTGGCGACGATAGCATCACCGTGAACGGCAATTTTGTGAACTCTACCATCGGCGGCGATGCGGGCTTTGTGGAGAGGACGGCTCTTGTGAAGGTATGGGGGAGCGACCACATTGTCGTTCTCGGCAATATGGGCGACGCCGCGCAACACACAGAAATATATGGCGATGCCGCCGGTGGACATGAAGGTACAGGCGGCGGTCATGACACCATAGACCTGCGCGGCATGCTGTCCTCCCAGAGCTACATATTTGGCGGCGTCGGCAATGATACCATAAAAATCAATGCCATGAACGGCGGCGAGGTGCACGGTGGGGCAGGCGCTGACAGTATCTATATCACCACAGGCGCCGCAAGCCAAGGGCAGGCTCTTATTGACGTGGGCGCTGACGTGGGCGCTGACGCAGGCATTGAGGCAGACAGCATTTATTTGAGCGGCGGCGGCGGACACATCACCCTCAAAAATTTTACAGTGGGTCACGACAAACTGATAGTGAACGGCGTCGAACAACAGGTGACGAGCGGCGGCAAGTATGACGACTATCACCTGATTATTGAAGGGCTTGGCGACCCGACCCTCAGCATCGCCCCTACAGCTCTGTCCCTCTCGGAAGACGTGGCCTTGCCCTACGCAGTGCAAGGCAAGGCCACATGGCTTGACCCGGAAACAGGCGCAAACACCGGCGCCGCCTTTGGCCTCACCGACCCTCATGCAGGCCATATGAGCACCACACAGGCAGGTCTGTACGGCAGCATGAGCATCGACCACACGGGACTCTATACCTACACCCTCAACCCGAACACTGTGCAATTCTTGGCACACGGTGAAAGCCGCACGGAAGTTTTTACTGTGTACACAGAGGCGCATGGGGACGTCCTTTCACAACAGGTGAGCGTGCATATCATAGGCGAAAACGACGCGCCCGTGCTGACGGTGCAGGATGTCAGCGTGACAGAGCGTGCGTCACAAGGCACGGCCTCCTTCACAAGCGTCGTCGTTGACCCGGATGCAGGTGACATAACCATGTTCAGCGTTGCCGCAGGCTCTGTTCCGACGACGCTTCCCAACACGCCGCCCACCACGAACGAGGCAAACGCCACCTACGGCACACTCACCATTGATGAAACAACGGGTACATATACCTATACTCTTGACCCAAATAAGGCGCACTACATAGCGTCTCATGGGCAGGTGACGGAGACATTCACCGTCTATGTGACGGACACGACAGGCGAGTTTACTGCGCAAAAGGTGACCGTCACCGTCACGGGCGATGCCGATTCCACCATAAGCTATGCGGAAACGGCGTCGGCTGATGGTTTTATTCAAGACTTTAACGCACTTCCGGAGAGTTTTGTCATCCAAGAGCATGACGGCAGCGCTCACAGCACCTATGGCGATACCATTATCGACATCAACGCAGATATGGATATAAACGGGAGTATTTATGGCGATTCGCAGAGTGCCGGCACACAGGCAGGCACGGGCGGCGCTGACAGTATAACCATAGCAAACATATCTCACTTCACCACGCGCGTTTATGGTGATACGGAAAATATCACCCACGACAACTTTGTGGCCGGTAGTGACAGTATCACCGTGAATGGTGAGATAAGCGGCTTTTCCGGAGTCTATGGCGATGCGCACACTGCGAGCGACAATGCCGTACTCTCTGGCAATGACAAAATCAGCGTGAATAGCATGAGCGGCGGCACTATCTACGGCGATGCGTACAATGCGTCCGGCGATGCCGAACTCTCGGGCAATGATACCATCACCGTTAATGACATAATCAGCGACACCGTAATCTTCGGCGATGGCACAGGCTACAGCGATAGCGCAATCTACGGCGATGCGCGGAATGTGAGTGACAATGCCGTACTCTCGGGTAATGACAGCATCACCGTTAATAGCATGAGCGGCTTTTCCGACATCTATGGCGATGCGTACAACGCGTCCGGCAATGCCATACTCTCGGGCAGTGACACCATCACCGTTAATGGCGATATGAGCCACGACTCCAGAATCTTCGGCGATACGTGCACTGCGTCCGGCAATGCTATACTCTCGAGCAATGATACCATCACCGTTAATGGCAATATGAGCGGCGTAATCTACGGCGAGGCGCTCGTTGCGGAAGGCAATGCCAAAGTCTCGGGCAATGACAGTGTCACCGTCAATGGCGAGATGAGCGGCGGCACTATCTGCGGCGATGCGCTTCATGCGTATGACAATGCCGAACTTTCGGGCACTGACACCATCACCGTCAAGAGCATGAGCGACGGAAATATCTACGGCGATGCGCACAGTTCAAACGGTAACGTCACAATTTTGGGCAGTGACAATATCACTGTGGGCAGCATGAGCGGCGGCAACATCTACGGCGACGCGGCCATTGCGTACGGCCATGCCACGCTCTCAGGCAACGACAGCATCACCGTCAATAACATGAGCGGCTTTGCCACAATCTACGGCGATGCGTCCCAAGTGCGTGACAATGCCGTACTCTCGAGCCATGATACCATCACCGTCAATGGCGATATGAGCAACGGCTTCATCTACGGCGATGCGTACAATACGTACGGCCATGCCACGCTCTCGGGCATTGACAGCATCACCGTCAATGGTGATATGAGCGGCAATGCCACAATCCGCGGCGATGCAATCATTGCGCGCGACAATGCCGTACTCTCGGGCACGGACACTATCACCGTCAATGGTGATATGAGCGACAATGCCAAAATCTACGGCGATGTGTACAATGCGTACGGCAATGCCTCTGTGACAGGCACCGACACCATCATCATCAAGGGCGCCATGTCCGCTGGCACTATCTACACCGACGCCGCAGAGATTATCACCACGGGCACCTATGACGACAAGGACAGCGTCACCATAGAGGGTGGTATGACGGGCGGTACCATCCATGTGGCGCGCGGTACGGATACTATTACTATCAGCGGTGGTACGGGGAGCGATATTGTCACCATCGACCTCTCCATTGCCAAGGACGCCACTGTCATCCTTGACGCAGGAGGGGAGGAAGGCGATACGCTGAACTTTACAACAGGCTATGCCACGAGCAATACCACTGTCTATATTTATGACGCGGATACGACGACACAGTCGAGGGTCATGGTGGGTGGTACGAATATCGCGGGGGCTTTGTATAGTACCGGCAGCCACACAGAGGGCGGGGTCACCTACACGCTGGCGACAGCAATCACGAGCTTGTCCAGTGACACCCACAACCTTGACGCGACAACGGATGCCTTCGGCAATGCCTTTATCAGGTTGGAGATGGCCTACGATAATGCCAATTACCGGCTCTTTGGGGACAATCTACAGGTTACGGGCGGCGTGGGCGATGATGACATTATCATTCTGAACGGGGAAATGTACAATGGTTCCATTGCTGGGGACACTGAAATGCTGGATGAAAGCAATCAGAGCTTTGTTGCAGGTGAGGATAGCATTGTCATCAATGGGAATATGAGTGGCGGTGATATTTACGGTGATGCACGGGTTGTAGAGAATGATGCTGCTACGCTCATAGCCGCAGATACCGTCACGGTTGATGGAGATATGAGCGGCGGTTCTATTTCCGGTGATGCGAGCTATGTGAACGGCAATGTCGTCCTCTCGGGTGAGGATGAAATTATCATCACCGGTCATATGTCAGACGGTATCATTTACGGTGATGCAAACTCAGTGCAGGGCAATGGTAAAATCACGGGGGCAGATACTATTACAATCAGCAGTATGGGCAAGGGGCTCTCTAATTATTCGCTCCAGATATATGGGGATGTGCTCACTGCCAATGAAAATTCGCAGGTGAGTGGTTCCGATACCATCACCGTCTTGGGTGACATGAATGGTGGTAGTATTTACGGCGATGTGTCCTCCGTGAGGGATAATGCCAGCGTTTCCGGCAACGACACCATTACCATTGGCGGCAACATGATTACCGGTGACATTTACGGAGATGCGCAGACTGTGACCACCACGGGAACTCTTGGAGGCGATGATCGCATCACTATCAACGGTGTTATGAGCGGCAGCTCACAAGTTATTGGTGGGGGGGCATATATCGACGCAGGTGCCGGTAATGATACTATCACTGTGGGCGGTGTCGGCAAGGGCGCTACCGCTGGCACGATTACGGGCGGTGAGGGGAATGATGCCATAACCGTTTTCGTGGGTGATACGGGCAGTCGCGGTCATCTTATCATCGATGCCAACGGCATGCATTTTACGGATGAAAGTATTGCTTTGCACCATGTCGGCACGAGTGAGACGTATGTGAGTATCAAGAATCTTGATGCCGACGTGGATTATGCCGACAAGACCTTCACGGTGGGTGGTGTGGATATTACTTCGCACGTGGAGCTTGCGCTTGATAATAATGAAGATTCGTACACGCACGGGGATTTGATTATTTACTTTAAGTAAGGTAAAGCAAGCAAGCAAGGTCGTGTATATCACGTTATTCTAGGGGCTGTTTCTAAGGAAATGATGCTCTCACATGCACTACAATACGCTTGGATGCAAATTTTGTGAATACACCCAATGAAAAGGCGATGGCGCGCAATGAACAGGCGACGGCGCCCATATCGTGGATAATCCATATAGATATGGACGCCTTCTTTGCGTCCGTCGAACAACTCGACGCGCCGGAACTGCGAGGCAAGCCTGTGATTGTGGGCGTGGGCGCTCGCGGTGTCGTGTGCGCGGCCTCCTATGAGGCGCGTGTCTTTGGCGTGCGCTCCGGCACGCCCGTCCCCGTCGCACAAAGACTGTGCCCCCAAGGTATTTTCCTGCCCGGCAGACGCGCCCGTTACGTGGAACTTTCACGCCGCGTCATGGAAAGCCTCAGCGTCTTCTCTCCTCTCGTGGAACCAGCCTCCATTGACGAAGCCTATGTGGACGCCGCAGGCCTTGAACGACTCTTCGGTTCCATCGAGAACATTGGGCATCGCATGAAGGAAGCCGTCTATGAGGCCACTGGCGGCCTCACCTGCTCCGTGGGCGCCTCCACGGTGAAATTTCTTGCGAAAATCGCGTCCGATATGCAAAAGCCCAACGGACTGTCTGTGATATATCCTCAAGACGTGCCCGCCTTCCTCCTCACACTGCCCGTAGAACGCATCCCGGGCGTCGGCAAAAAGTTTGCCGCAGACCTGCGCACCATCTCTGTACGCACAGGCGCCGACGTTCAGCGCTTGCCGGAAGAGTTTTGGCAACGACGTTTTGGCAAAGCGGGTGTCCAGCTCTGGCATCGCGCCCACGGAAACGATACGCGTACAGTCACGGCGCTGGCGCCGCCAAAGTCAGAAAGTGCGGAGAATACCCTCGAAAGCGATACGTGGGACATGGAAATTCTCACGCGCGCCCTCCTTGCGCAAGCTGAGCGCGTAGGCGCATCCCTGCGCCAACAAAAATTACGCGGACGCACCATGACGCTTAAAATCAAATATACAGACTTCCAGCAAATTACCAGAAGTCGCACGCTCCCTCAAAACACCAATACAACACAAGATATATTTTCCACCGCCTGTGCCCTCCTTCAAGAAAACCCACTGCCCAAAGCCGTGCGACTCATAGGCCTCAGCGTTTCCGGCTTTGAAGAGCGCAACACGACAACGCAAGGCCTTCTCCCTTCCCGCGAACGCATGGAAGCAGAAGAAGCACGCGCACAACACGCCGCGAAGCATGCCGCCCTCGATGCGACGCTCGACACATTGCGCCAGCGCTTTGGACGAGATGCTGTTGTGCGGGGCAGGTTGTTTACAGAGAAATAAATCAGCATCCCCTTCCTTCCGATTTGTTTTTTTGAAAGGGGTTTGAGGGAAAGCTTTTTTTGTTTTTTATTTTTTTGTTTAAGTTTTTTTCTTGGGGGGAA
>CAYJGA010000054.1:0-9180 GCA_964369255.1 uncultured Desulfovibrionaceae bacterium | reverse complement strand
GATATAACACTCACAGCCACAGGCGGAACGAGCAACGCTACCGCCGCCACCGCCACCGCCTACGCCGCCGCCACCGCCTACGCCTACGGCATGTACGCAAGCGGTGACGGCGATCATGCACTCATAAACTCTGGCAATATAACAATCACGGCCACAGGCGGAAACACCACCGCCAAGACCACCGGTGATACGAACACCAGCACCGCGCACACGGTCGACGGCGTCGGCATGAATATCTTCACGTTCACGAAGGGCAATCATACACTCACAAATTCCGGCGAAATCCGTATCACCGCCAACGCCACCAACGCCGTCAACGCCGCCGCCAACGTCGATGCTGCTGCCGCCTCCGCCACCGGCATGCGTCTCAATGCCGCCGCCGGCGAGCATGAATTGACAAATTCCGGCGAAATATATAGCACAGCCGCAGGTGGAGATGGCGCCACCGCCACCGTCACCGCTATCGCTACCGACGCCACCGCCACCGCCACCGCCACCGCCATCGCCACCGCCACCGCCACCGCCTACGGCATGTTTGCAAGACTTGTCCCCTCTATTCCTAGCACTCTTCTTGCGGAGCAGACCTTCTCCGACAATAAGAGCATCCTCACAAATTCCGGCACTATGCACGTGAGAGCCATAGGAGGAGCGAAGGCCTCTGCGACTCTCACAGCCACCCCCGCCACCGCCCGTACCACCGCCACCGCCACCGCCACTGCCAATGGCATGCGTACAAGTGTATACCTTGAGCTTTTTGATCGAGCTCCGACGTTCACGTTTTCCCGCGGCAGCTACAGTCTCATAAATTCCAGCAGTATCGACATAACAGCCACGGGCGGCGAAAAAGCCACCACCACCGTGACCGCCCCTGACATTGCCACCGCCGTCGCCGATGCCGCCGCCACCGCCTACGGCATGTACGCAGGCGTGGTGCCTACTTGGATGCGTGAGAATACGACCCTCACGCTTACCGACAACACATACACTCTCACAAATTCCGGGGACATTACCATCACAGCCACAGGCGGCGCAAACGCCACCGCCGATGCCACCGCCGATGCAAACTCAGCCACCGCCACCGCCGATGCCACCGCCACCGCCTACGGCATGTTTGCAGGTGTGAGGTCTACTTATAATATTGCTGACCGGAGTACGACGACCCTCACGCTTACCGACAACACATACACGCTCACAAATTCCGGTGACATTACCATCACAGCCACAGGCGGCGCCGGCGCGACTGCCAACGCCATAGCCACCGCTAATGCTGACACCGCCCGTGCCAACGCCACCGCCAACGCCAACGCCAACGCCTATGGCATGTACGTGGGTATAACAAATATTTATAATGTCCATCCGACGTCCAATCCTGTGTTGCAACTGTCCGGTAACAGTTCTACACTCACAAATTCCGGCACCATCACCCTGACGGCACAGGGCGGCACTGCCATGTCTTCCGTCACCGCCGACGCCTACGCCGACGCCTACGCCTACGCCGACGCCTACGGTATCTATGCAAGAGGTGACGGCGATCATACACTCACAAATTCCGGCACCATCACTGTGACGGCACAGGGCGGCACTGCCATGTCTTCCGGAACCGTCAGCGCCTACGCCTACGCCGTCGGTATGTATGCACTCGGTGACGGCAATCATACACTCACAAATGCCGGCACCATCACTGTGACGGCACAGGGCGGCACTGCCACTGCCGGCATCGGCGCTACGGCCGGCGCTACTGCCCACGGCATGTATGTCAGCGGAACACCCACTGATGGCACGGAGCATGTGGTGAATAATTTTGGTATTATTAATGCTACCGCCACGGCGCAAGAAGGTTACTATGTTCGCGCCTTTGAAGTCTATGGACAGAACAGTTACAGCGTGGGCACCTTTGCCACAACCCTGCGCACATGGACTACCGATGGTATTATTGCCGACGCCGTCTTTGGGATAGACCAAGGCAATACGATTAATTTCAAAGACTCCACCCTCGTCCTCCGCCCGGGCACTGCCGCCCAAGGCTTTGTGCTTGGGAAGGAATACAAGGTCAGCGACATGATTGCTGTGACGAATGCCATAAACGGCGATGTGATTGCTCCCACAGCCGCAGACGTCACAGGCACCATCTCCCAAGCCGTGGCAGAAGTGCCCTTCTTAAAGGCCACGCTCACAAACGGCAACGACCCGTTTAACGCCACCGTCAGCCTTGACAGCAACTTAGACGACAGCACAAACCCCGGCGCGCACGCCGCCATGCAAAATGTCACCCTCGTGCAAGGGCAAATGTCCAATATCGCAAGGGAACTCTTGCAAGCCACCTACAACGAAATATACGCCGACCTCACAGCCGAGGCGCAAGCCTCCCACAGCGGCCTTGCGGCGGGTTCCGTGTCTGAAACGGGAGCAGGCCACAAAAAATGGCTCGTGTTCTTAAATCCTTATATGAATTTCACCAATAACAGCAAGTACGACTTCGACGGCAACAGCTTGGGCGTCACAGGCGGCGCAAGCTACAGGGTCAACGAGCAATTTGCCTTCGGCGGTCACCTCGACTTTAACGCCAGCAATTACGACGCCGACGTGCTGAACATGGAAAGTGACGCCGTCTCCTTCGCCATCGGTCTGCATGGCACCGTGAACATTCAGCCGCAGTGGTACGTGCGCGGACAGGCCACAGGCGCCTTCACCCAAACGGACAGCGACTACGAAGTGCGCGGCGTCACAAACCTGAGCGCCGACACCACTTACAACAGCGAGTCGCTCTTCATGGCACTGAATACGGGCTATGTGTGGCGCATTGCCGACGGGCACACCCTCACGCCGGAAGTCGGTCTTTCCTATCTGACCACGCACACGGCGGCCTATGACATTGAATGGGAGGGCGCCAACACCTTCGGCGGCCTCTACGACCTCGCCTACGACGACAGTTACTACGCCGCGCTTTACGGCAATATCAACGTCAACCTGCGCAGCGAGTGGGCAGTGAACGACACGAGCAGCATAGCATTGCTTGCGGGGCTTGGCTTGCGTCAGAACTTGAGTGGGAGCGATATGAAGAGTACGGTGCGCACGCTTGGTTCAAGCTACAGCACCACCGCCAGCGAGGACATGACGACCTTCCTCACCGACATCGGCATCGAATACAGGAAGAATAATTTCAGCATCAGCTTCAACTACGACGGTGCCTTCGGGTATTCTCAAACGACGCACGGCGGGAATGTGCTCATGAAGCTGGAGTTTTAGTGACGTGTTGCATATGTGTGGAGTGTTCGCATAAGGCTCATGAGTCCTCTTGCGAACAATGCACATCATAAGAATACCCTCTCCACGCGCCACGCACAGGGATGCACTTGTTGGCACGGAACCTGCTATACCCACAGCGAGGAATTTTTTTCCTCGCTGTGTTTTTTTGAGCAGCATGTTATACAAGAAGGAGTCCCCATGAACAGTTCTCTCTATATAAGCGCCACAGGCATGAAAAGCATGAGCGAAGGTCTCAATGTTATCAGTAACAACTTGGCAAATGTCAATACTGTAGCATATAAGACACAAAATGCGACATTTTCAGACCTTATCTATCAAGGTCAAGCCAATATGGGCACATGGTGGGGCTCGCAAGATGACTCCTTTGTCGCCATGGGACAAGTGGGCATGGGTGTGCAGGTGGACGCCATACGCACAAATTTTGCGCAAGGCGCCTTTGAACAAGGCGCAAGTTTTACCGACATGGCTCTTTCCGGCGGCGGTTTCTTCCAAGTGACGGACGCCTCGGGGCAGGAATTTTATACCCGTTCAGGGAATTTTTATATCGACACAGACGGCGACCTTGCTCTCCCAAGCGGCGAAATTCTCAGCGGCTTTCCCATTGATTCAGAAGGCAATAAGGGCGCCTTAGAGCCTATTCGCATCAATCCATTTGAGGGCGAAGTGGCTATCATGTCCCCCAAGGCGACGACAGAGCTGAGTGTTGGCTTAAACCTTGGTAATGTGAGCGATGGCGCCAGCGACCCCGCAAACCCCTTCTTTGCTATGCTGCAATCCTTCGACGCAGACGCATCGCCTGTGCTGGATTCCTCACAATACAGCTATGCGCAACCCCTCCAAGTGTATGACGCAGAGGGCAACTTGCACCAATGCACGCTCTATGTGGACGGCGCCCCTTCAAGTGACCCCAATAAAATGATGGAATACCTCCTTGTGTCGAGCAGCTACTATGACACGGAGACAGAGACGCAAAATCCCGCGGAAGCTGTTCTTTCTGGCACGCTGACCTTTGATGCTACGGGCAAGCTTGTGGATATGTCTGCCTTTGTGCCTACGGGCGGAACTGGTGGCACGACAGGCGGAACTACGGGCGGAACTGGTGGCACGACAGGCGGCACAGGTGGTACGACGGGCGGCACAGGTGGTACGACGGGCGGCACAGGTGGAACCACAGGCGGAACAGGTGGAACCACAGGCGGAACAGGTGGAACCACAGGCGGAACAGGTGGAACCACTGGTGGCACCGTTGCCACGACAGGTGTCGATTTAACGACGTGGGTGCCTGCGACCTTGGTGGACGGCAAGCCACAATTTAGCATTGGCGAGCAAGCTATCAGCCTTGACCTTGGCATTACAGGTGGCAGCTGGGAAAATGCCCCCGCGAGCGCTGCGGATGTTGCCGCTGATTCCACGCTCTTGCCAAGCATGGGCGATGAGGTCGTGCTTTCTGCGTCTGGAACAACAGCGTATCCCGGTTACAATTCTCTCCACGAGAACGAGCAAGACGGCTACGCAGAGGGCGAGTTGAGCAATCTTACTATTTCAGAAGACGGGCGCATCGTTGGTTCTTATAGTAATGGTCACACTCAAGATTTATATGAAATTCCTGTGTGTCGTTTCACAAGCCAAGACGGTCTCTATCGTGAAGGCGGCAATCTTTACAGCCACACTTCAGAGGCAGGAATCATGGAGATGGGGCAAGCGGGTTCTGAGAACTACGGAAGTATTTTGTCAAATTATTTGGAAACGTCCAATGTGGATATGAGCAGCGAGATGGTGAACATGATTGTGACACAGCGCGGCTTTCAGTCCAACAGTAAGGTTGTGACAACAGCCGATGAGATGCTTCGTAAGGCCATGGAAATCAAAAGAAGCTAGTCAAAAGATTGTGCTTCATCTCGGAAGCTTGCTTATGTCGTAAAATATTTTCATGTTGTTTTTTGGAATGGGTGCCATATTCTTATGGCACCCATTTTTTCGTGTCCGCGTATGAGTTTTCGTAAACTTTACCCTTGACACGATAAAAACTATTGTATACTCTTGCGCAAATTGAGGTCGTTGTGACCTCAAGGCGCCATCTGTCATTTTATAACGCCACATAAGGAGGCGGGGAATGAGTCTTAACAGGCGTGATTTCGTCAAACTATGCACAGGAACGGTGGCAGGATTTGGGGTCTCCCAAATGTTTCATCCTGCCGTAAAAGAAGCGCTGGCCGAAACTTTGTCAGGCGATCGTCCTCCCGTGCTGTGGTTACAAGGACAAGGCTGCACAGGCTGCTCTGTGTCTTTGTTGGATACTGCCAATCCCGGCATTGCAGACGTGTTGTTGAAAGTCATCAGTCTTGATTTTCACCCCACGGTTATGGGCTGCGAAGGCGAACAAGCCATCGAATTTATGCGCAGTGTTGCAAAGGCCAAAAAAGGCCAATTCTTTGTTGTTGTGGAAGGTGCCGTACCTGTCGCTGCAAAGGGCAAGTACTGTATCATCGGGGAAACCCATAAAGATCACAAGCTCGAAGAAATTACCATGGTTGACATCATGAAGGAACTGGCTCCCGATGCTGCTGCAATTCTTGCAGTGGGCACCTGTGCTGCCTATGGTGGCATTCCTGCTGCCAAGGGTTCGCAAACAGAGGCGCTTGGTGTCGCTGATTTCTTAAAGCGCAACAATATTGCAACGCCTGTGGTCAACATCCCCGGCTGTCCTCCACAACCAGACTGGATTGTGGGCACGGTCACCCTTGCACTTGACATGATTGGCAAGCACGGCCTTGCTGCAGGTCTTGGTGAAGTTGTCAAGGTGCTTGATTCTGAAGGTCGCCCATTGCCCTTCTTTGGCAACAATGTGCACGAAAACTGTCCTTTTGTTGCAGAATTTGATGAAGGTGTCATGTCTGCCACTTTCACCGACAAAAAGGGCTGTCGCTATGACCTTGGCTGTAAGGGCCCGCAGGCTTACTGCGACTCTTACAAGCGCAAGTGGAATGGCGTGAACTGGTGCGTTGCTAACTCGGTGTGCATTAGCTGTACCGAGCCGGGCTTCCCTGACGCTTCGTCACCTTTCTTCTCTAACTAAGGTTGCCGTGCGCACACATTGTGTGCCAACATGCTTAGGAGGCATATATGGCTAAAACAACCATAGCCATCGATCCCGTCACCAGAATTGAAGGCCACTTAAAGGCCGAAGTTGTGGTAGAAAACGGGAAAGTGGTGGACGCGCGTCTTTCTGGCGGTATGTACCGCGGATTTGAAACCATCTTAAAGGGACGTGACCCCCGCGACGCGACACAGATTGTGCAGCGTATTTGCGGCGTGTGCCCAACGTCTCATGCCATGGTCGCTGTTGCAGCTCAAGAAAATGCGTTTAAGGTAAAAGTTACCGACAACGCCCGCTTGACACGTAACCTCATCCTTGGTGCAAACTACCTGCAATCACACATTTTACACTTCTATCATTTGGCTGCTCTGGATTTCGTGGATGGCCCTGCCAGCGCTCCATTCCAGCCTCGTATGGCGAAACCCGACTTGCGCTTGCCCCCTGCGGTGAACCAAGTGGGCGTCGACCAATACGTTGAAGCTCTTGAAGTGCGTCGTATTGCACACGAAATGGTGGCTCTTTTCGGCGGCAGAATGCCCCACGTTCTTGGTATCGTGGCCGGTGGCACCACCGAAATCCCCACGAAGGACGCTCTTGCTGAATACGCCGCGCGTTTCAAAAAAGTGAAGGCCTTCATTTATGAAAAATATCTGCCCATCACCTACACCGTTGGCGCAGCGTATAAAGATTTGTTCAAGCAAGGCCAAGGCCATAAGAACTGCTCTTGCTTCGGCGTCTTCCAATTAGACGCAGAGGGCAAGGACTTCTTGCTCAAGTCCGGTGTCTATATCAATGGCAAGGACGCGCCTTTTGATCCCAAGAAGGTCACAGAGGATGTGAAGTATTCGTGGTTTGACGACAAAGCTACCGGCGCCAACTTCTCCGAAGGTGCAACAATCCCCGCTCCTGAAAAGAAAGATGCTTACAGCTTCGTAAAAGCTCCTCGCTACGACGGCATGCCCATGGAAGTGGGTCCTGCCGCACGTATGTGGATCGCCAACCCGCCACTGAGCGAAGTGGGCAAAAAGATGCTCAAAGAGCACTTTGGCCTCGAAGCAAAAATGTTCCGTGACCTTGGCGAAGACCTTGTCTTCTCCATCATGGGTCGCCACGTAGCGCGCACGGAAGAAGCAGCACTCATCGCTGACCAAGTGGAAAAGTGGCTCAAGGAAATCAAGCCCGGTGAAGAAACATGGACGAATTTTGAAATTCCCATGACCACCGAAGGCTATGCCTGCGCCGAAGCCCCTCGCGGCTCCCTTATTCACTATGTGAACGTGAAAGATCAAGTCATTGACAATTATCAAATTGTTTCTGCCACCATTTGGAACTGCTGTCCTCGTGATGACAAGGGCGTTCGCGGTCCTGTGGAAGAAGCTCTCATCGGTGTGGAAGTGCCCGATGTGGAAAATCCCGTCAATGTAGGGCGCCTCGTTCGCGCCTTTGATCCATGACTTGGCTGTGCCGTGCACGTGTTGCACGCAGAGACCGGTAAAGTCACCGTGGTTGACGTGAAGTAGTTTCACAATAAAATAAAAAGCCCTGACCGCTGTGTCGGGGCTTTTTTTATTTTTTTATATGTCGCTCGCCTCACTTATTTTCAAGTAACAATGACGTGAGTGCCAACATGTTTGACGCTCATTTTTGAGCGTCAAAAAGTTTGGCGCTCATTTTTTCCGATTTTTGAACGTCAAAAAGTTTGACGCTCATTTTTGAGCGTCAAAATACTTCCTTCCCTTCTGCAATATTGATGAGCTGTGCAAAGCAATAAGTTGTCGCTTGCCGTCCGCTTGCGGGAGAAAGCACCTTGAGGACGTCGTACTCACACAGTGCACTGAGTATTCTTCGAGCTGATTGCGCTGATATTTCCGTGTGTTCGCAAAATTGTACTGTCTGAAAAAGAGGCACAGTAAAAATCCAGTCCAAAATTTTTATGACATGTTTCGACGATGTTATTTCGGGGATGCATTGCTTCATACCATCGTAAAGCGTAAGTATTTCACGAGATTTTTCAGTGTTTTCTTCTGCTTGCACTCGAATGGCCTCCAAAAAAAACTGACACCATGCTGTCCACGCGCCATCGTGTGACACTGCCCGCAGGCGCGCATAATAGCTCTCTCTGTGCGCCTCAAAAAATGCGCTGATATAGAACACGGGATGCGAAAGAAGCCCCTTCTGCCATAGAAAAAGAGGAATGAGCATGCGCCCCAAGCGTCCGTTTCCGTCTAAAAATGGATGTATGGCTTCAAATTCCACATGGGCAAGAGCAAGCTGGATAAGCGTATCCCCATAGTCAGCGTGCAAGAATTTTTCCCATGCACTCATGGCATCCCCAAGCTTGTCGGCGCTTATGGGGACAAAGTAGGCCTCCTCTTCTGTACACGAAGGAGGGCCAATCCAGTTTGGCGTCCTGCGATATTCTCCCGGTGCTTTGTTCTCGCCGCGCACTCCGGATAAAAGAATTGCGTGGGAATGCTTCATGACACGCTGGGACAAGGGCACCTCTTCAAGCATGAGTCGCGCTTCGTGCATGGCGTGCCGATAATTCAAGACCTCTTGAATGTCGGCCCACTGCTGTGGGCTGTACTTTGCACTCTTGCCAGAAGCTTCAAACTCCAAAACCTCACTCATGGTGGCTTGTGTTCCTTCGATGCGCGATGACAACACGGCCTCTTGTCGGGATAAGGGACTGAGCAAGATGTCCGCATTGGGAATAGCACTGAGAAGACCATCGAAGCGAGCCACAGCCGCATGAGCAGGGCCAAGCAAGGGGATAAGGGGTGTCCAGTCAAGGGAGGCAGGTGGGAATTTGTTGT
>CAYJGA010000053.1:0-9283 GCA_964369255.1 uncultured Desulfovibrionaceae bacterium | reverse complement strand
CCCCAAGAAGAAAAAAAGTTTTCCCCAAACTCCTTTCAAAAAAACAAAAAAAGCGCTGAACAAGTCAGCGCTTTTATCAAACATAACTACAAAAGGCGCTTATGTAATGGGTGCCTTCGATGTGGACATGGTGTACACCTCATGCGGGTCAAGAATCAGGATGACAGAACCGTCGCCCATGATTGTCGCACCAGAAATCCCCTTCAAATCACCAAGATACGAACCAAGTGGCTTAATAACAACCTCTTGCCGTTCAAGCAACCTGTCCACAACCACGCCCAAACGGCGCTCGTTGTCGTGAATAACAACGATTGACAACACATCCGGCTCAACTTCTGGCTTTGGCAAGTTCAAAAGCTCGGCAAGCTCAACAATACCAAGAACTTCACCGCGAAGCGTCACAGCCTTGCGTCCCTTAATATCTGTTAAGAGAGAGGCCTCAATCTTCGTCGTCTCAGAAACTGCATCCAAAGGAATCGCAAACATTTCCTCGGCTACATTCACCATAAGCGCGTCAATAATCGCAAGAGTCAAGGGCAAGAGAAGCGTAAAACGCGTTCCCTTATCAATCTCAGAAGTGATTGTCACACTGCCCTTCAAGTTCTTAATATTCGTCCGCACAACGTCCATGCCCACACCCCGACCGGAAATGTCGGTGATGGTTTCGGCGGACGAGAAGCCCGGTGCAAAAATAAGCTCCATAGACTCGCGGTCATCCAACTGCTTTGCGTCTTCCGCCGTAAGGATGCCCTTGCGGATAGCCACTTGACGCATCTTTTCAGGGTCAATTCCCTTGCCATCGTCTTCAATCTCAATAGCAACAGAGTTTCCTTTATGATACGCACGCAGCGTCACACGACCCTTAGGCGTCTTCCCCTTGGCAAGACGGTCTTCTTGAGCCTCAATCCCGTGGTCAACAGAATTTCGGATAAGGTGGACGAGGGGGTCACCGATGACCTCAACAACACTCTTATCAAGTTCCGTTTCTTCACCTTCTAAAATCAAATCCACTTCCTTGCCGCTCTTGCGCGATAAGTCGCGTACAAGGCGCGGGAAGCGGGAAAAGACAGAAGCCACAGGCACCATTCGCACCTTCATGATGGTATCTTGCAAATCGTCAGAAATGCGCGCCATCGCATATGTCGTCTCTGACAGGCTCTGTGCCACCTGCGCCACATCCACTTGTGCGGTTTCGTCTTCAAGATGACGCGCAATGAGTGTGTAGCGGTTTCGGTTGATGATAAGCTCACCGATGAGGTTCATCAAATGGTCGAGCTTTTCATGGTCAACACGAATGGTAGAAGGCCCCTTAGGCGTTTCTGTAGACGCTTGCGCAGCAGCAGGTTTCGCAGCGGCGGCCGGTTTTGCGGCGGCGGCTGGCTGAGCAGCTGGAGCAGCGACTGGCTTTGCAGGAGCCGGAGCAGCTGGCTTCGACTCGACTGGCTTTGATTCGGCTGGCTTTGCAGGAGCCGGAGCAGCTGGCTTTGCGGCGGCTGGCTTTGCTTCGGCGGCTTTCGTTTCTGTTGGCTTTGCTTCGGCAACTTTCGCCTCTACTGGCTTTGCTTCAGGCGCCTTCGCCTCTGGAGCTGGTGCAGTCGACGCCTTTGCTGCGGAAGTATCTCCTTCAGGCGCCTTTACGACAGGCGCAGAAGCAGGCGCAGCCTCTTCTTCTTTCGCGCCGCCAAGGTCACCAGAGCCATTCTTTAAAGCCTGCGTGAGCATATCATTGATAATGTCAAATTCCTGCGAAAGCAAATCCATGACAAGTTCAAAATCCATGTCAGAATTGCGCGCAGCATCAACAATGCCAGCCGTGCGTTCGGCATACACTTTAATGTCCGGCAAATTCACAAAGCCACAGGCATTTTTAATAGCCGTCAGCGAGCGATAAATGGCATCAACGGAGGGCTTGTGTTGGCTGTCGCCTTGCAAGGTCGCCATACCAGCACGGATAATTTCCATTTGCTGTGTCACTGTCGCACGGAAGACTTCCGTGTCATCTTCCTCTGTGCCCACAGCAATAATCGTTGGTGCCACCACTTCCGTAGGCGCTTTTTCGGGGACGGCAACATCAGCGCTGTCACTCTCAAGAGCGTCCTGCGCGTCGCCTTCGCTGTCCTCTTCATCTTCCTCACTGCCGGGCGCAGCATACATGCTCGCAGGCAGCATGACAGGGCCACCAGCTAAGGCGTCTTGCAATGGCTTAAGCACTTCCGAAGTATCTGGCGGCTCCACTTGCCCTTGGGCTGCGTCAATTTCAAAGACAAGCAGCTCCATAATGTCCACAACAAAGAGCAGGAGGTCAATCAACTCGTGAGTGGCCACCATTTCGCCCCTACGGACATTATTTAAGACCGTTTCGGCTTCATGCGTCAAGGCATTCAGCTCATTATAGCCGATAATGCCGCTATTCCCTTTCAAATTATGGAAAAAACGGAATAAGTCGTTAATAAGCTCGTCTTGGCCTTCCGGCTGCGCCTCAAGCTGCAAAAGGCCAGTATTAAGGCTTTCAACGATTTCGCTGGACTCGTCGATAAAATCCTTTAAGTGACCTTCGCCAAAAGCTGTGAGGGAATAGGTAGGCTTACGGGGAAATTCGCAAATCCACTGTTTGGGCGATTTGTTAATTTTTTTCAGCTGACCGTTTCCGGCTTCTGAGCCTTCAGAAGGCGCAGCGCTCGGTGCGTCCGCTGTCGATTGTTGCGCCCCGTCAGGTTCTGACGCGTGTGGTTCTGCAACACTTGCGGCCTGCACAGGCGCGGCATCCGCAGAAAGAGTATCCGCAGATTCTTCTTGAACGTACGCAGTCCCTTCCTGTGAGGTGACAATCGCCTCGTCAGCGCTTTCCCCAGAAATGTTCTCAGAAACTTCCGTGACCGCCTCAGGCGCACCAGCATCAGGATTATCCTTGTTAGCCATCAAGGTATCAATCTCCTCGATGAGATTTTCAATAGGCGTACCTTCATCGCTGTTGGAAGCTTCTAAAGTATCAAGCATTTGGCGTAAGGCATCCGTCGACGCAAGGATAAGATCCATAATCGCCGACGTAACCACCATGCTGCCATGTCGCAATTCATCAAGAATATTCTCACATCGATGTGCAAGTTGATTGATGCGATTAAGACCGAGAAAACCTGACGCACCCTTGAGCGAGTGCATCGGCCTAAAAATCTCATTCAGCAGACCCAAATTTCCGGGCGCCCTCTCGAGCTCCAATAAATTCGGCTCGATGGTCTCAAGGTGCTCTCGTGCTTCAATGATGAAGTCAGCAAACAGTTCGGCATCCATAATATCTTGACTCATAGCACACCCTTAAGAGCAAAGCGTTAATAAAAAAGCTGCACAGAAAGTGCCCGCATATAAGGGCATATCGGCTAGCCAAGCAGCATCTTTATATTACGCACCATTTTTTCTGGTTGAGCAGGTTTTACCATGTACAAGTTTGCGCCAAAGCTCATACCTGTTTGAATATCCTTCTCTTGTCCTTCGGTAGAAAGCACGATGATAGGCGTATCTTTATAGGCTTCTTCTTCACGCAAAGTCTTAATAAAGGTAAAACCGTCCATACGGGGCATGTTGACATCTGAGATGATGAGGTCAATCTTGGCTCCATTATAGAGTTTTTCCAAGCCATCCAAACCATCTTCTGCTGTGGTCACTTTGAAGCCTTCCGCCTTCATGACAAAGGCCAACAAATTGCGAATTGTTTTTGAATCATCAACAACAAGAATGTGTTTACTCATAATGTTTCCCTACTTAAGGCTAGTTAGTCACACAATTACCATATGCAAACTTCTTTTGCCCCAAGAAGTTTGCTACGCACGCTGCATAGAGTATCGCGATTTAACCGCGTAAATTTGAATGTCAAGACTGCACTATTTCATGATATTCTCCAGCTCAAGAGCGTGAAGAATGAGGCACATTCTGCAGTAAAAAATCAACGAAAAGTCATAAAGTCAACGATTTTGTCTATGGAAATAATACCATAAATTTTATCGTTAAAATCAATTATTCCACTCACACAGTCCACAGATGCGCCAATTTGCGCTTCCACATTCCATGAAATATGATGCTGCTTAATGGTCTGCATAGTTTGTATCTTATCAACAATGATACCAATTTGCAGTCCTTTACGCTGACTTACAATAATAAAGCTTTCGCGCGTAAATTCTTTATACTCAACACAAAGAATGCGCTCAAGGTGGAGCAAGGGCGTTACCCTGCCACGCAAATTGATAATCCCCGCAAGATGATCCGGTGTCAGAGGCAATTGCATGGGATGCACATACTTTATCACTTCTTGCACAGCTTCAATGGGCACAGCATATAATTGCGCTTGCACATAGAAAAAAATCATTTGAAGCTTGTCAAGTTGCTTTAATTCGTCTTCAAGCGGCGCAATAGCACGCATAGCCTCCAGAAGTTCTGCTTGCGTTGCTCCTTCGCCAAGCTCTATACCTAAGGCCTGAGCATCGTTTGCATCCACATATTTATGCAAAAAAGCCTGTTCTGCCGCTGTCAGCGCTGAGCCGACTGCGGCCTCATTAGGCAGTCCAAAATCCTGATCTTGGAAATATTGTTCAGGCGTTTTTACCATAATGACAGTACTTCTTTACTTAAATCGTTGTAAGCAATAGCTCCGCGAGTCTCCGGTGCGATCGTATAGATGGAAACTCCAAGAGCACTGGCTTCGCGAAAGCGCGTATCAACACCGATAACCGTGGTAAACATGGACTTCCCCATCTTCAAGCGTAAAAGCTCAAGAACCCGCGTACACGCCCGCGCCCTCTTGTCATACATCGTTGGGAGGGCACGATAACGAATGGGGCTTGGAAGCACCTTGTTAAGCGTCCTTATGGTATCAAAGAGCAACTTTAATCCATGAAGGGCTAAAAAGTCTGTCTGTATGGGTATTATCAAAAGGTGTGAGGCCACCAAGGCATTCACGAGCAATATACCCACATGCGGCGGACAATCGAGTAAAACAAAATCATACTGTGCTAACACCATGCTCAGAGCATTTGCAAGCACCATCCCCTTGCCCTTGCGCTCCTGAAGGTCAAGCTCAAGTTCTGAAAGACGAATGCTTCCTGCGGCAAAGTGTATATTGTCCGTTCCCACCGGCTGAATAAGTTTTTCCCAAATAAGCGGCCAGTCTTCCTCAGGTGCGAGCAAGAGGTCATGTAAGGTGACTTCCTGCTCCTCCGGATATAATTTCATATGCAAGGACGCACACGCATGAGGATCAAGGTCTAAAATCAATATCTGCTTCCCTTGACGAGCTAAGGCCATACCCAAGGACAGCGTCGTGGTCGTTTTGCCCACCCCGCCCTTTTGATTGGCTATAGCTATAACTTTTGCAGACATAAGGCTCTAATTTTGCTTTCTATAAACGATAATACCCGTATGGTGCTCCGGTGCAAAGGCGCGGCTAATGCTGTGCAACGACTCAGAATGCCCAATAAGCAAGGCACCATTGTGCACCAGATTATCATAAAACGCGTTTATAACACGCTTCTTCATATCATCATCAAAATAAATAATTACATTGCGACAGAAAATAATGTGCGATTTTTCTACACGAGACAACTGCATTCTGTCGTTCAAATTTAGCTGCCCGAAGGAAACAAGGCGCTTTACATTGCTTTCAATCGTATAAATATTATCGTTCTTTTTGAAATATTTCCCCACAATGTCGCGCGGTGTGGTACGCAGCGCATATTCCGTATAAATACCTCGACGCGCCGCCGCAAGCACAGCCTCAGAAAGATCGCTGGCTGTGATTTTAATATCCCATGAATGCATTTCATTTTTCAAAACTTCATGCAAAATCATGGCTATTGTATAGGGCTCTTCACCCGTGGAACAGCCCGCAGACCAAATGCGTAGGCGCTTTCTGCCACTCTTGCGACATTCTTCAATGGTTTGTGGCAAGACAGAATTTTGAAAAACGCGCAACTGCGGCGGGTTGCGATAAAAGCTCGTCTCATTCGTAGTCACAACTTCAAAAAGGCGATTGAGCTCAGAGCGACGACTTACGTCAAAGCGCAAGAAGTTATAGTATTCTGAATAAGACTTTAACTTCAGTTCCTTGATTCTGTTACTCAAGCGGTTTTCTACGAGGTACTTTCTGTTTTCTCCAATGTAGATGCCGCTTTGTTGGTAGATAAAATCTCGCAACTGAAGAAACTCTTCATTGGTAATTTTCAAATCCTTCTGAAAAGGGAGAGGAGGACGCTTAAAGAGTGATGACATAAGCTTTATTCCTGACCGGCTTTTATTTTGGCAATAGCCTCTGTTGCAGCTTGCTGAAGTTCAAAGTTTTCATGGTGCATCATCTCAAGCAAAGCTCTAAACACAATATTGCCACCTATTTCTGCCAGAGTATCAATGATTTTTAGGGAAACCATGAGCGAAACGCTGTCCATTATGGAGAGCAATCGCGGAACGGCGGTATCTGCCTTCAGTACGCCAAGCGCCTCAACGGCGCGAATGCATACCCACTCATTATCATCGTCCAAAGCGTTTAAAAGATGAGGGATGATGCTACAATCTCCTGAAGATCCTAAAACATCCACCAAGGCACTGCGAACCTCATGGGCAGGGTCTTCTAGTTTAGGCAAAAGATAATGCACATGCTGATGCAAGGAAAAGCCCAATTGACTGAAGCTCTCCACCGCCAATTGACGCACAAGTGAACTCTCATCACTCAAGGCATCTACAACATATTGTATATTTAATTGCATGTTTATATGACTCAGGGCATAGATTGCAAACATGCGGCTTTCTTCGTCCCCGTCGTGCAAAAGCCCCTTAAAGCGCTGACTCAGCTCCGGAGTATTTAGGCTAATACAGGCTAAGAGTGCAGCCTCCTTCACATCCGGCATGGGATGCTTTAAGAAGGAGAAAATTCTTTCTTGTTCTTCCACATACTTAAGGTGCTCACCAAGGCAAGAGAGAATATTTTTAAGAATTTCACCGTCATGATGTTTCTCCAAAATATCCAAGACAAAGGGCACGTCTGAAGGCTGCGCACTGCGTGCCATATACTGGCTTGCCATACGCTGTGTGTCCCTTTCCATACGCCAAAACACTTGGGCAATGGGCTCCATACACAAGCTTGTCGTCATTTGTAAGCACGCGTCCGTAGCTACACGCAAAACGCGCGGTTCCGTGCTATAGAAAAACTCACAAAAAGCTTCATTATAGCCAATCGTCGCAAGAGTCTTCACGCAGACGTCATAAATATCATCCTCAGCAGGGCGTTTTATACCCACAGCCAGATCCATAATCACTCTTGAGGAGGTGGCATCCCCCATAACTGACAAGCCCGAAAGAGCGGCGCGCTGAATGCTTTCTTCCTCGTCTCCAAGAGCGTCTTCAAGATACTCCTTAAAGCGGGCTTGTTCCTTGGCAGCAAGTAAGGATAGGGAGCTTTCACCAAGAATAAGAACAATGGCCTTGACTGTTTTGTGGCGCAAGACCGTAGACGTTTTTTCTAAAAACTTCAGCAGTAAGGGAACAGCCTTGATATTTTTCATCTCACCAAGAGCATCTATGACAACAGAGGCTACAAGGGGCGATGACGTATCCAAGGACTGCACAAGAGCATTGATAGCAGAGTCTGCACCTATACGCGTAAGCGCCTCCACAACAGAGAACTGCACCCACTCTTCATCGTGCATGGCTTGTTGCAAGGCGTCGCCCGCCTCTGGAAATGCAAGGTTGCCAAGGCTCATGGCGGCTTGATAGCGCACATTGACTTCAGGATCTTTGAGCAAGGCCTCGCACAACAAAGGCACAGCTTTTCGGCTCTTGGTGTGTCCGAGGATATCTGCGATAAAGATGCGCATATCGGGATCTTGGTCGCGCAAGAAGGGCTGTATGGAGCTTAGGTCATCGCAGCCAATTTCGCGCAGCACATCCATGGCGATATTACGCAATGACGTTTCATCATTACGCAAAAGCGGAACCATCTTTTGGATGGTGCCCTTGCCTCTGATTTTACGCAAAGCGTATTCTGCGGCTTCTTGCACGCCAATATTTGTGCTCTTTATGTGCTCACATAAGGAGTCGATTGCGTCCGTAAGTCCTAAATCACCGGCAACAAAGGCAGCACTTCTTATGGTGCTATTGTCGCCGCTTTCAAGGTCTGCCATCACGGATTGTACATTTGGCGCTTGCGTGTGCTCGTTAATCATACTGCTTCTCTACTGTTGTTGTTAGCCTTTTATTGCTGTCATGAGGGCGTCGGCCATATGGGCTATATCAAGTGTTTGGTCGGACAGATTTGCTTCGACGATGGCTTTTGGCATGCCATAAACGACGCACGAAGATTCGTTTTGCGCCATGATATAGCCACCTTTTTGACGTAATAATTTTATGCCTTCAAGGCCATCACTCCCCATTCCTGTGAGAATGACACCGATGGACTTACGCGGCACACATTCTGCCACAGAGCGCATAAGCTCTGTCGCTGAAGGTTTATACAGAGCACTCTTAGGCTCTGATGTGATGCTGATTTCCATAAGAGGTCCCTTCATGGTCAGCACCATATGCTTTCCGCCGGGCGCCACATAGGCGTGTCCTGCCTTGGGGCGTTCTCCGTCCACTGCCTCTGAAACGCTTATCTTGCACATGCTGTCAAGGCGTTTTGCAAAGGGCCCCGTAAACGCTGCGGGCATATGCTGGGCAATGAGAATTGCCGCGGGAAAGTTGGCAGGAAATGCGGAGAGCACTTTTTGCACGGCAGGCGGGCCACCCGTCGACACGCCAATGGCGATAATATCTCGCGCGCCACGACAGGGCGTTTGCACGACATTTGCGGCGGCGCTACTTGGGCGCACTGCGTCGGATTTTTGTTTATCGTGTCGCAGTTGCAAAAGAGCTTTCTTACGAGCCAACAGTTTAATCTTTTTCGTCAGTTCCTCGCCAAAGATGTCGTGTTTTGTACTCAACGACTTGGGCAAAAAGTCAAGCGCGCCGTATTCCATGGCCTTGAGCGTTGATTGCGCCCCTTCTTCTGTGAGAGAACTCACCATCATAACCGGTGTCGGCTTTACCTTCATAATTTGCTGTAAAGCTGTAAGCCCGTCCATTTTTGGCATATCTATGTCTAGAGTAATCACATCTGGGTCAAGCTTCACAGTCTGCGCGACAGCTTCTTCACCGTTTGCAGCAGTTCCCACGATAGTAATACTCGGATCAGATGCAATAAGATTTGTCAAAGCTTTACGCATAAATGCAGAGTCGTCAACAATTAAAACCTTTGTCACAGTTGTCT
>CAYJGA010000052.1:0-9359 GCA_964369255.1 uncultured Desulfovibrionaceae bacterium | reverse complement strand
AGCTGTCGAAAGGCTTCCTTGTCTGTGTCCCACAGCTTCGCCATGACAGGGAAGACGACTTTTGCCAAGAGCGCCGTGGAGACGAGCACGGAAAGACCGTCCACAAATTCCCATGCGACGCTGTAAGCGCCGACGGCGGCATCGCCGCCGTGTGTTTTGAGAAAGAAGACGTTGAGCTTGTTGTAAAGAATGGCGCAGACAGAAATAAGTGTGAAGACTAGACACGTGCGCCATGTGACAGCAAGGCCACGCAGGCTTTTGAGGTTGAGCGCTTTGAAAGGATTGCGCCCCAGCGCGCGTAATGAGATGCCAAGGAGCAGTATGGATTCCAAAGGCTTATATATGGCGATGACAAGGGGCGGCGCTTCAAGGAGCACGCACACAATGCCTGTACCTATGCCTATGAGACTTGCGGGAACGCGGATGCGCATTTCCACATCTTGCCGTCCCCGCGCTTGACAGAGGGCAAAGTAAGAGTCTGTGAGCGCGTCTATGCCAAGACCCGCAGTGACGGCGAGAACTGTGTAGCGCAAGGTGGTGTCGTAATCCTGCCAGCCTGTGATGAGCCATGTGCCCACCATGGCAATGGCAAGGAGGGCAAGCTTGAGGCAGGTAACGGCGCCGAGTAAGTGCAAAGGGTGCGTATCCCTGCGCGCGAAGGTAGAGATGAGGAAGTCGTTGAGGCCTGCGTCCGCCACCATTCGCACAATGTAGCCAAAGGAGAGGGCGAGCATGATTTGCCCCATGATGTCGGGGCTATAGCGCGCAAGTGTGATGGTGAAGACCGTCCACGCAACGTCGCGCGTCCACTGCCCGCCGAGCACATAGGCAAGTCGCCGCGGGATGCCTTTGAGTTTACGCATAGGCGTTTGTTATCCTTAATGCACTGGCCTCATGAAGTCTGACTATATGCATACTATTTGCTTTGAAATGTGACAACAGCCTTAAAACCGGGTTTGAGCTGCATGTCGGGGTTTGGCACACTAAGCTCAACAGTGAAGTAGGAGGGCGCATCCACCTTCATGGTGTTACTTGTCCATGCGATTTCCGAAACGGTGCCCGTGAAGACTGCGTTGTTGAGGGAGGGAATTTCTACACGCGCCGAGGCACCCACGCTGAGAAGACCTACTTCGGATTCATACACTTGTACTTGGACAAGCATGGGGTCCATGAGGCCAATCAGGACGGGCGCGGCTCCGAGTTCGAGCAGGGCGCCGGCATGCAGGCCTGTGGCTTTCGAAAGCACATGTCCGTCCATGGGCGATGTGAGTTGTAATGTTTTGGGGAGCGGAGCGCCTGCTTCGATGGGCGAGCCGAAATAGGTGCTGAGTTCTTCAAGGCGCTTTTTGAAGTTTTCATTTTGTTTATCAATGGTTTGACGCAGAAGCTCTATGCGTGCATTGAGAGCGTAGACATCTGCTTCCATGCGCTTGAAGGCTTGACTAGAACCAAGGCCGGATGCGGCGAGTTGGCGCGCTTTGTTGCGTTCTGCTTCCACATCTGCGAGTTGGCTTTGTAATGTTAAGATTTGCGCGCGAAGATTTTCTGTCCCTGCGCCCAATGTCATTTCCTTATGAAGTGCGCGCTCTGCTTCCGGTGGCAGGGAATAGGTGAAGAGCACTTGCTGCTTTTTTACTTTCTGACCGGGTTTGATGAGCACTTCTTCCACAATGGCGTTGAAGGGCAGCGGGGTGGCACGCACGACGGGACTGACAACCTTGCCACTGAGCACTGTTGCCTGACCTGCGGGCGGCGCAGGTGTTGTGGATGTCGCGGCTCTTTCTGGTGTTGGCGCCGTCGCGGATGTTGCTGGTGGCGCTTCTGCCGCATGCGGAGCGGAAAAGGGCATATTCGTTGCGAGCAGAGCCGCAGTTATAAGAAAGGCGCTTAAAAAAATATTCTTCATTTTAGAAAACCTCCCGCGCAGGTTTGCCTATGTAACGCTCCTTGAGGATGCCTGCTACGTCCATCCATGTGAGCTGTGCCAGCTTAAAATCAAGTTCTGCGTTGACGAAGGCGATGCGCGCGTTGATGAGCGCCTCTTGCTTGGCAGCCAAGTGTGGGAAAAGACTAATGCCTTCGGCGAAGTTGATGCTTGCTTCCTTGGCTTCCATCTTTGCCACTTGCAAATTTGTTTCTGCGATTTTGAGCGTTGTCTGCGCAAGGCTGACATTTTGCTGGGCTTCTGTCCATGTGTTTGAATACTTTGTGCGTGCGCGTCCTTGCTCTTGGAAGGCTTTTGCCTTTTGCATGCGTGCGCTTTGTACGCCGCGATAGCGCCGCCCCCAGTCTATGAGGGGGAAGTCAAAGGCGAGGTGGACAAAGGTGTCGTCTGTGCCATCGCTGGGCTGGTATTGGGCAGAAGGCGGCGCGCTGTTGACGCTGATGGTCATGTCCGGCACATATTCAGCCCACGCTACCATGATATTGAAGTCTTGCAGGGCGACTTGCGCACGAAGGAGAAGTTCATCTTCTGTGACGAGCCATCTTTGTGCCCAATCAAGGGCGGCGCCGTTGAAATCGTGCAGGATGGTGTTGGCATCCTTCGTATTGATGCTCAGTTTTTGGTCAATATTGATGCCTGCGAGGATTTTTAGTTTTGTGCGAAGCATGGTGCTTTGGATGTGCATGCGCTCGAGCTGTAATTCTGCTTCGCGCTGATGCTGGAGGGCAAGATTTAAGGCGACGCCTTGCTTGCCGTCCACGGCTTCAAGCTGACGCCAATAGCTGATAAGTTTTTTGCCGAGGGGCAGGACTTCCTTTTGAATGGCAATGATTTGGCTTTGTGCTTCCATACGCTGGTATATTTCCGCAATATCGCGGATGATGACGCCAATAGCCTTTCTGTGAGTGGCGATGGCAAGGTTCACCATGATTTGCTGTGCTTGGTGGTTAAAATATGTGTACAGAGGATTGGGGAAGCGCGCCTCAAAGCCTACTTCATAGTCCGTTCTGCCATAGTTCTCGGGAATGTCCGGTTCGTTGTGATTATAGCGCGTTAAGTTGTTGGAGATTTTGACAGTGGCGTGTGGCTCCGGCAGGAATTGCCACACGGCGTCGGTGAGCTGTAAGCGTTTGATTTCTATGTCCACGGCGGAGTTCACGAGCATGGGGGATTGCTGGATGGTGAGATAGACGCAGTCCTCAAAGGAGAAATGCTTTTCGTGGTCGTAGAGGTTTGGTACTGCCGAGTGCAGGCGTTCTTTGTGTTCTGCAGGAACGCCGGGTACTTCGTCGAGCCAGTGGCGCGCGGGCAGTTCCGGTGCTTGTTGCGTGGCGAGCGGTGAGGCGCAGCCCACGAGAACGAGGGAAAGACATGCAAGTAAAATCCGGTGACTCCTCCGACATGCAGTCAAAAAAGGAGTAGGTAACGCAAACAGTGCTAGCAGTAGATGACCTAGGGACTGTGCTTTGCGGATTTTATGTTGTTGCATGAGTTTTCCTTGTTTTTAACGAGTAACACACGGCGCCAACCGTACTTTGCGCCATTAAAAGAATACCAACATTATTTACTGTAAGTGTATCACAGACGAAGCTTACGAAAAGCTTTGTCTACGAGAAGGAGCTTTGTCAGGCAAGGGTATTTTTTCAAAACTTTCCATTTTTTTGTTTCGCATCAATACTTTTCCTAGAAAAAACTGGAATCATGCCCAAAAAGAGTGTAACGCAAATGGATATTTTGCGCAAGGTGTGTTGCCGGACATTTTTCGATATTCTTGGTGGATTTTCATTGTGCGAATAACTCTCAAGTAAGGGAGGGTTGCTCATGTTATGCCGAGAAGTTCCGATGAGTTATAGCACGCGGTAAAAACTCACCCCCACAATACTCTGGCTGTCTTGTACATATTTAATCAAATCCACTTTGGAAACCTTTTTTTCGCGGCTGCTGGCGTGATAGAGTTGCTTGTCTACGAGCAGACCCATATGCGTCACAAGCCTTTGGCGCCCTTCTTGTCCATTCCACGAACCCTCCGGTATTTCCTTCAAAAAAAAGACCACCATAAAATCTGGCAATGCTGTGAGAAGTTCATCTGTAATATGCTTTGCAGGCACATAGGGGATGGACGCCGCAGCCAAGGGCGGCTGTGCCTCGGCGCGCTGGCGATAGCCCATGTCTTTGTTGATAACATGAGGGTTTTTTAAGAACCATTCTTGAAGATTAAGACGAAAGCCGCTTGGGGTTGTCCCCTCAAGAGGGTAGGGAGAAATAAAGTGCTGTCGCACAGCATTGGGAATCCAGTGATATTCCATGAAATGGGCGCGAGAGAAAAATCCCACTTCACCGTCAACATAGCGCAAGCCTAACATGGCTTCTTGAAAATCAGTCTGCTGGGCGCGCTGTCTGCGTTGAGACAAAACAGTTTCTACGTAGGTCGTACAATCAAAACCATCTAGGCGCCACAAAGGGCCGGGTGTATAAGGACTTGTACTGCCATCCCCAAGAGGATTTTTAATATACGGAGCGTCAATATAAAGTTCGAGATTATAAAATTCTACATCCGGCGCCGCACACAGCGGATTCGCAAACACAGAGCACCACACAGCGCACACGCACAGTGCGCCCCAAAAAGCCTTCATCAAAAACCTCTCTAAAGAAACACTTTGCCCGAAAAGAAGAAGGGGGAGCAAAACATACTTACGCAACATGCGCAGTAAGCGCCTTCTCCACAGCACGGCGCACCTCTTCAAGTGAAGAAGCCTTTGCAACAGCCTTTAACAGCAAGCCTAAGTGAGTTATATCTGAAATTTTTTCAGTGCCTTCCTTGACAAAGGCAGGGACAGAGTGAAAAAGTTCTTCCACTAAATTACATATGGCACGGCGCATGCCTCGCGCTTCGCCCCGTGCCTCGCCCCGTGCCTCGCCCCGCGCCTCGCCCCGTGCCTCGCCCCGCGCTTCGCCGACCCGCAGACCATCTTGATACGACTGTTCTGCCCAGTGTGCTCTAAATGCTTGACTCATAACCCCTCCACTAGAGAGCGATGCCAGCTCATTATCAATAGTCTCCACTGTCACATCAGGCCGAACTACAGATAAATAATTGATAAAAATCGAAAAAAATCCTATGCTATGCACATATTACTCGTGAAAGTACAATGGGAAGCAATGCATGCTCACTTAATATGCGCAGTAAGCGCCTTCTCCACAGCACGGCGCACCTCTTCAAGTGAAGAAGCCTTTGCAACAGCCTTTAACAGCAAGCCTAAGTGAGTTATATCTGAAATTTTTTCAGTGCCTTCCTTGACAAAGGCAGGGACAGAGTGAAAAAGTTCTTCCACTAAATTACATATGGCACGGCGCATGCCTCGCGCTTCGCCCCGTGCCTCGCCCCGTGCCTCGCCCCGCGCCTCGCCCCGTGCCTCGCCCCGCGCTTCGCCGACCCGCAGACCATCTTGATACGACTGTTCTGCCCAGTGTGCTCTAAATGTTTGACTCATAACTCCTCCATTGGACAGCGATGCCAGCTCATTATCAATAGTTTCCACTGTCACATCAGGTCGTACTACAGATAGATAATTGATAAAAAGCGAAAAAGCATCTATAATATTCACATCTTTATGCTTGAGAAACATCCCTTCCAAAATATTCGCAATATCCTTGCTCACCGTATCGCCAAGTAGGGTTTTTAAAAGGAGCAGCATGAAATTTTTGTGCATGTCCTCATGTAAGGCTTCCGGCGGCACTGCACCTAAGTTACACACAGCCAAGGAAAAATGGGGCAAGTACTTACCCAGCGGCGTATTCGCGGAAAATAAATCCTGCAAAGGACGCGGATTCCATCGTTGTTTTCCATGGTAAAATACCAAGGGAATAATAAATGGCAAGGGTTTTTTGGGACTATGTGTTCGATGGTGATCCCAAATAAGTGCCATATATTTCAAAAGCTGTACAGCCACTGTGGCGTCAGGGTGCGCTTTATGCTCCAGTAAAATATACACAAAAACCGTGTTGCCTTCCTTCAATTCACAGGTAAACAAAAGATCCGTCAGCGAGGCAAGCAAGGCCTTTGTGCTCAAATGGATATTTGCCGCACGCAAGGTATCCATGTCTAGCAACGCGCGAACGTCCGGAGAAAGCGCTATCTCCAAAAGACCCACAACATTTTCAGGCTGCTGAAAATGCTTCTTCACCAAGGTGTCATGGGGTGTGGCGACGCCGGACTTCTTAGAATCTGTCATATATAACTGCCTATGAAAGTATGGTGCGTCTCAATGGTGCAGGCCACTAATCCAAAATGTAGGTGCGCGGATCCTTAGGTACACCGCCGACGACAACTTCATAATGCAAATGTGGCCCTGTGGTTCTTCCCGTCATGCCAACGGCGCCAACAGGTTCGCCGCGGCGCACCCATTGACCGACCTTCACACTACTACGCTGCATATGTGCGTATTTTGTGACAATACCGCCGCCGTGGTTTATTTCCACAACGATGCCATAGGCGCCATCATGACCGGACTGCTTGACTGTGCCGTCGGCAGTAGCCAGCACAGGCGTGCCCATGCGGGCCGCAATGTCTATGCCCTTATGGAAGGAGCGTGCCCCGCCAAAGGGCGCGCGGCGCATGCCAAAATTGGAGGAAACAAAACCTTGTACAGGCCAAATAGACGGTGTCGTCATGATGTTGTTTTTGCGGGAGCGAAGCAGGCGCAAAATATCTTGCTGATGCACTTCTTCAAGACGCACGTCTTCGGCGAGCTGGCGCAAAAAGGTTTGCATGCGACGCGCCATGAGCGTGGGACGGTGTAGGGGCAAGGAGCCGTGGAGCAAGTCCTCGCGGCGCGTATTGCCAACGACATCAAGCTCTTTGTCAAGTTGCATCATGTGGCGTAGCTGTGCATCAAAGCGTTCAATGCGCTGCACATCACGAGAAATTTGCGAAATATTATCGAGCATGCTTAAAAGCTGGACATTTTGTTCGTCCAACCTTTTTTCGGCCGTGGCAAGCTGTTGTTGCAAGTGTACATGTGTTAAGTATGTACGCCCAAGCCACACATTACTTACAATGAGAAAGAGCACAAAAAGGAACAAAAGCCACGCAAGCCATGTACGGAAATGAAACTTCCGACTGCCTCCCTTGCCGCCGTCCTTGAATATTACGATATGATATTTAGCCAAAGGTATGTTCCCATAGTGTGAATTTAATCTGTTGCAAGGAGCATAGTCTTTCTTTCCCACTTCTGTCAAGGAATCGTCAGCATCTCATTTCTCAGAAAAAAATCCGCACAGACTTTCCATCAGACGACGGCACTCTGTGCGGACTTTGTCTAGGCGCTGTCGTCAAATAGTGAATTTTCGTGTTATATCAAGGAAGATGAATTGGTTTTTCAGGCGTGTAACAGACATACATAACCGAAAAACAAATGAAATCTGACGCAGAGATAAGCGAAAAGGCATATTTGACGACCGTGCCTACAAAAAACAAGGACAAAAGGAGTGGAGGCGCTTGCGAAGATTATGCAATAAAGCGCGCAAATTCCTCCCGTACAAGGCCTTCAGCTATACGGCGAGAGTCCGCCGTATATGTGCCACTGCTCACTTCTGCACGTAAGCGCGCAATTTTATCCGCATGCGCCTCCGCGCCGTCACGCGCCACGCGATCAGCCGCTGCCAAAAGCTTCGCATCGTCTGACAGCTGCACACTATCCACACGCGGCTCGGGCTGTACTGTCGGGCGAGAAGGCGCGATCGCCGCGCTTTCTTGTGTCACGCGTGACACCTGCTCACTACCCGACTTGTATCCCGTCAGCCGATTCGGTGTATAATCGTTGATAACATTCATTCTTATCTCCCCAGACTTACACACAAAAGAACGCCTCGTAAAGCATTCATAAAGAGATGATTGAAAAAACTGCAACCTATGCAATCAGCAACGCGTTTCCCTGAGCGTTGTTTTTCAACATGTTGCATATATAGTTATGATTTCGCATAAAACCGTCAAAGGCTACACCATGCTCTCGTCCACAGTTTCAAGTGTCGCCTTCCACAGGAGATGCATCGCTGCCATTTGTTCCGGCGGCGAAAGCGGCACAAGGGGTGCATCTTCGCTCTCGCCATGCCTCATAAACCTCAAGTGCTCATCCATAAAGGGCATAGGCGCAAGATAAGTCAAAACAATCTTCATCCCCAAGGTCGCGCTCAACTTTTCAGTGATAGATTCCACCATGGGATTGTCCGTACCTGTAGAAAGCAACAGGCCATACAGTTCTCGAGCAACGCGCAAAACAACAGCCCTCCGCTGGCGCTGAGGGTCTGGCGGCGTGTAACCGGCCTGCATAAGCTTGGCGCGGCGATAGCGCGACAATCGACGAGCCACAACGAGCTGTGTTTCATACTGTTGTAGCATCAAGCGAAAATGTAAATTCGAAGCGTCCATCGCGTATCCCCTCTATGATGTATATCGGCGAAGCCGTACAATTCTTTAGGTCTCAAAAAAAAAATTGGCACTCACAACCAGCGCCACATATAATAGCGCTCAAGCATGCGTGCGGGGATGGTCACAACAAGGGTCAAAATAAAGTAGAGTGCCGCCACAAGCACCCAGACTTCCAATGATAAAAATGTTTCTGCAATGAGCACTTGCGCCTGCATGGTCAAATCCGCAAGAGCGATAGCGCTCACAAGGGCGGAATCCTTAATAAGGGAAACAGTCTGATTTGTAAGCGGAGGCAACATGCGCCTCAGCGCTTGCGGCAAAACAACATGCCACACAATGGCAGCACGCGAAAATCCAAGGCTTGCTGCCGCATCCCACTGCCCTTGCGGCACAAAGGCTATGCCCGCACGAAACACCTCTGCCATATAGGCTCCCTCAAACAGGGCCAAAGCCCACACCCCAGCCCAAAACGGAGACAGCGAAAACACCGGTGCTATGATAAAATATACGACAAACAGTTGGATAAGCAAGGGCGTATTGCGTACGGCTCCCACATAGGCCGCAGAAAGCCAGCGCCCCACCACGGATTGCCCTGAACGCAGAAGCGCCGCCCCAAGCCCCACGGCAAAGGACAAAGCAAAGCTTACAACTACAATATATATGGTCAGCTCAAGGCCGTGCATTAAAGGGCCAAGGGTGACTTCATCGCCGCGCGTATCTAAAATATAGCGAAAAGCACGATGCCATTGCCAATGATAACTACTCTGCTCGTATGTCAGCGCGAACCACAAGGCCAGTCCGCAGCAAAGCAGAAAGGGCCAGCTTACGCAGCGTCGAAAGAAATCTAATGTGTGCTTCATAGAAGTATCATGCGAAAGTCCGCACCTTCTGTCAAGGGGAGATGTTTTTTTTGAAAGGGGTTTGTGGGAAAGTTTTTTTGGTTTTTATTTTTTTATTTAAGTTTTTTTCTTGGGGGGAAACTTTTTT
>CAYJGA010000051.1:0-9373 GCA_964369255.1 uncultured Desulfovibrionaceae bacterium | reverse complement strand
CTTTCAAAAAAACCATCTGTTTAACTAAGTAGTTGGCGCTTCTTAATGAAGTACACACATCTCCTATTCAAAAAGCTTTTTGTACATTCTCAGACGACAAGTATGAATGTTCAAACTGTCCCAAGAGTATTTTGCACGCTTAATTGAAAATAATTCACACTAAAATTGTAGTTTTGAAATCTGACTCGCTGTGCGCATTCACCTCAAATACCTTTTAAAGTTTCCCCCCCACAAGCCTTTCAAAAAAATCTCTTTATTTAGACTCAGCTCGTGCGGGGATGAAACCCAAGGCCACAACCAAGGCCACGCAAATGCCATAGAATGTCCACATGGCCTGTACGCCGGTGAGACCAAGCATAAGCCCGCCGCTGTACACAAAACTCGCCACAATAAGACCAATGGTCATTTGAAACACGATGGAGAAAAGCATCCACTTTGTAGAACCCGTCTGGCCTCGCACCATCATGGACGCGGGCAAGCAAGGAGGATACAAGGACATGAAGAGCATGAGCGCCAGCGCGTGCAATGCGGTGAAACCAAGTTCTTCAAAATTCTTACCCACTTGATTGCCTTCAAAACCATACAGGGCACCAAGGGTCGCCGCGCTGTTCTCCTTGGCAGCCAAGGCAGAAAGCAGAGCTATGTTGATACGCCAGTCAAAGCCGGCTCCTGCGGTGAGCCATTCAATGGACTTTCCGGCAGCACCTAAATAGCTGTTTTCAAATCGCTCTTGACGGATTTCACGACGTAAGGTTTTTCTCTTGGTATCAAGAGTGCGCAACGCAGACGCGAGCTTTCTTCCGTCCTTACCCTTGCGCAACACGATGGAAGCGAAGACGGGCGAGTCCTTCAAGGCCTTTTCATTGATGGCAGAAGCTTCCTCTTGGGTCACACCGCGCTTACTGGCGCGCAATTCGTCTTGATAGCGAAGCAAGGCCAAAATGTCTTCTTTCTTGAAGGTGTCGGCAAAGCTTGTCCCCTTGACGGCTGCCATGAAGGCGCCTTCGATGCTTGCCTGCTCTTGAGCGTAAAATTCCATACGCTCGTCGGACAAGCCGGGGAAGAACACAAGGCCGAAAACAACCGTCGCCACAGCCACAACAATGGTCAAAATCCGCTTGATAAACACCCAAATGCGCAAGAACGTTTCTTGAAGCACATTGCGCAAGATGGGCATGTGATACGAAGGCAGTTCAATAATAAAGGGCGCGGACGGGCGCGAACGCAAGACTGTCAAGTTCAACAGCTTTGCCACAATCAATGCCATGAGGAGGGTGATGGTACCCATAAAGAACATGGTGCTGCCCGCCTCTGCCGCGAAAAAGCCGCTCACAAGCAAGAGATAGAGGGGCACTTTTGCCAAGCAATTCATCATAGGCACCACAAGGATTGTGGTGAAACGCGCGCGCTCGTCGGGGATGGCCTTTGTTGCCACAACACCCGGAATGGCGCAGCCGCCCACATACACACCGCCAAGAATAAGAGGCAGTGTGGACTGCCCATGCAGGCCAAAGGTGTGAAAGACTTTATCGAGAATAAAGGCAATACGCGCAAGATAGCCGCTGCCTTCCAGCATGTACACAAAGGAAAACATGAGGAAAAATATGGGGATATAGTTCAACACAGCCGTCACACTTTTCACAACCCATTCCGCAAGAGAACGCAAGAGCGGGTCTTCCAAAAAGCCTTGATTGGGCAAAATGGAGCCAACAAAGGATTCAAAGCTTGCCCAAATAGGCCACACCTGCGCGGCAAGGATGTTCCCATAGGTTACCGACACATGATAAAAGGCAAAGAGCACTATAAAGAGGCAAATGGGGCCAAGCATACGATGGCATACGACGGAATCGATTTTTTCCGTGAGTGAACGCGGCGCGACACCTTGACTGTCTGCCTTGCTGTTCTTCACAGCAAGAGCGTATATATCACGCGCCTTTGCATGACGCGCGGCGGCAATGTGTGCCACAGCGTGCAAGAACACTTCCTTATGCGCGGCGCCTTCTTGCTGCGCTACAAATTCTGCCACATTGCTCGGGCACGACTTTACTTGACGGACTCCGGCAAGCACGGCGCTGTCTTCCTCAAGGAGCTTGAGCGCCACCCAGCGCTTGGGATAGCCAAGCTCTGCGCTCGCCGCCTCAATATGCCCTGCCACTGTGTCAATATACTTCTCAAGGGCGCCATAGTTCAACGAAAACTCTTCAAACTTCGGCGATTTTTGTACATATTGCGCCAAAAGCTCTAGCAGGCGGTGCTGTCCCTCAGACTTCGTATTCGTCGCCTGAATGGGCACCACGGGCACACCAAGCTGCTCTGAAAGGACATCCACATCCACTGTCAAGCCGCGCCGCGTCGCCACATCAATCATATTGAGCGCCACAACGACGGGGCGCCCCATTTCCAAGAGCTGAAGCACAAAGTACAAGCCCTTGTCCAGCGTGGACGCGTCCACCACGGCGATAACCACATCGGGGTGCTCGTTGAGGATAAAATCCCGCGCCGCCATCTCTTCGGGCGAGTACGACGTGAATGCATAGGTTCCGGGCAAGTCCACCACGGCGACTTTCTCGCCGTTCAAGGTGCACGAGCCGCCCAGCTTTTCCACTGTCACCCCCGGATAGTTCGCCACATATTGACGCGCACCCGTGAGTAGGTTGAACAGCGTTGACTTGCCACAATTTGGCTGCCCCGCCAAGGCTATGAGCTTTTTAGGCATCGAGAGCAACCTCCACGAATTTTGCCTCAGAACGGCGCATGGCCACATGATAGTTGCCAATCTGCACTTGGATGGGGTCTTTCAAGGGCGCCGTGCGCACAAAGGTAATCTTTGTGCCGGGGCATACGCCCATGTCATACAATCTCTGACGCAAAGAACCGCTCACAGCTATGTTCTTTACCAACAAGACACCGCTTTCGCTCACATCATTCAAAGTCATAACATCCTCCCGGGATAAGGAATGGAAAACAAAAAAATCTCTATACACAAATACCAAAAAAATACTACATACGTCCTTCAGTGGACGCGTTGGATGCTTATAGCTCCTTTTGAAATTGATTGTCAATACAATTCTCGTAAAAGAAGTATTTTTTTATTCCAAAGTGTATGAAATGTTTTTTATTTCAATAATTTATAATATTTAAGAATTTTAAAAGAAAAAAGGAAAAACTTAAAAAGAAGTTTTTTTATTTGAACGACCTGTGAATGTGGACTTGTTCAACAGACTGTTAAGCGCCCACTCTCTGCGTATTGACACGCAGTAACATAAAGGTTACCTTTTATTTAAGAAAATGAGGTGATATGATGAACCCAAGAAGCATTGCCCACGAACAAACCGTCATTGAAAGCTTGCGAAAGGATAAGGAACTTGCCCTTGTGTACCTCAACGAAGTGCTCCAAGACGGCAATCAAGAAGAATGCCTTTTAGCCTTGCGTCGTGTCGCCGAGGCCAGCGGTGGCATAGGTAAGATTGCAAGAGAGGCTCATATGCATGAAAAAAGCTTGCATAGAGCCTTGTCCCCTCGTGGAAATCCAACACTCAAAAATCTGAGGGCTCTCTGTGTGGCTCTTGGGATACAGCTCTCCTTTACGCCGGTTTCGGAAAAGGTGGCCTTATAGGGAACAAGAACGCTTTGAGAATGCTTGATGAGGCACAAAAAAATCCGCCTGTACTACACTTACAGGCGGATTGCAGGTAAACAGCGCGAGGCTCTAGAATGTGTAGCCGATGGAGAAGGAGTAAATATCTGATGCGACGTTCTTGGAGTTGCCCTTGGTAAGACCTTGAATGCCGGCAGCGCGTGTGCTGTCATAATTTGTGGGATAGACCCAAATATGCGCATAAGCAAGGTCAATCGTCCAATTGTCCCACTTGAAGCCCATGCCCAGCGTCATCACATCGCGGCCATTGGTGGGCATGAGGAAATCTGCATAGTCGGAATTTGTCACAGGCGTTTCGTGCCAGTACCCTGCGCGCAGTGTCCACCAGTCAAGAGGGCTGTATTCCACGCTGGCGTTGAAGTTCCAGCCGTCCTTCCACTCCTTGTCGCTGATGGAATCCTGAATTCTAGGATCGTCAAAGAAGATATTCAAGTGGTTGAATGTTGACCAACGCGTCCACACAGCGCCCACTTCAAAGCTCAAGTTTTCAAGTGGCTTGTAAGCGACACCAAAGGCAATGGAGTCGGGCAATTGGATATTACCGTGAACACTGTCGTCACGCCCAAAGCCAATATCACGACTAAACTCTGCTGTGCCTGTAATGTTCTGTGTCATTTGACTCTTATAGGATATGCCCGCAGACCATTGCTCGTTAAAGCGCGCATGGAGGCCAAGATGCACGCCCACACCGATGCCACTGCCTTCAATACGGGTATCAAGGTCAGTCGCCGGAGACGGAGGATTTGTTAGAGCAGTCTTCTTCCCCATATACATGCTCATGTACATAAATTCAATACCAATCGAGGCAGAGAACATGTCATTGAACTTATAGGCAACCGTAGGCACAGCGGAAAATGTTTGCAAGCCCACTTCGTAGACATTGTAGCGACCGAGCCACTCTTCGTCGTAGCTGTTGCCAAGGCCGAAGCGCGTGAAGGCACCAAAACCCAGCCACACATTGTCGTTGAGTTGGTAGCTCAAGTATGCGTGTGGTGCCACCCATATGGCGGGTTTCGTGTTCACTGTCTTATTGCCAAAAACGCTTTCCGCATCAATGCTGCCATGAGGCGCAATAAAGGACATGCCTGCCATCATGTGAATGCCGGGCAGCTGGGTGATGCCAGCCGCATTATAGGCCAGCGCGGACACATCGTCAGCACGACCCACCATACCACCTGCAAGAGACAAACCGCGTGCCCCCCACTCTGTCATGCCAAAGCCCTCAGCAAAGGCTTGGCCGGCCATACAGCACGTCAGCACCATAGAAAATACAAGGACACGAAACTTACGCATACACTTCCCCACAAAATGTCTTAAAAGGACTTAACGGACTTATGAGGGCTTTAATCGCCCTCGGAGTGATACTCTCAAAAATGAAAGCGCCACAATCAAAAACAACGTGGGGATTAAAGCATATTGACGGGGTCAATGTCAAGAAAAAGTCGAATATTTTTTTTGTCTGCCAAGCCAGACAGATGCCCAGCCGCCTGAGCTGTCGCCTGACCCATTTCCTGACCAGACACTTGACCGGACACAAGCCCAGACACAATCCCAGACACGTGCGCGTAAATATGTCGCATGGCAGCCCAATCCTGTCCTTTGAGCAAGCAATGAAAGCGCTTTTGACCGCGTAAAAGGGTGAGTGGCGCAGGCGCAGGCCCCAGCACTTGGACATTGCATTCACGCCCAAGGCGGCGCAACTCTGCCCCAAGGGCGCCGATGGCAGCGTTGCCCTCCTCCCAATCCATGGGAAAGCTTATGCGGATGAGGGCGAGGTTGATGAATGGCGGATAGCGGCGCTTTTCGCGTCGTGCAATTTCGTCGGCATAAAATCCTTCAAAGTTTGCGTCTTGAATATACTTCCAGCAATAATGGTTTACGTCGCGTGTCTGGATAATGACACTTCCGGGCTTCTCACCCCTGCCCGCGCGTCCTGCTGACTGAATGAGCAGTTGAAATGTGCGCTCTGCCGCGCGATAGTCCGGCATATTCAGCCCCATATCGCCGTCGGGGATGAGCGCCAGCGTCACATGGGGGAAATGGTGCCCCTTTGAAAGCATTTGCGTTCCCACGAGGACATGGGCTTCTTGACGGGCAAAGGCGTCTAAAATACGCTCCATATGTCCTTCCCTCTTGGTGCTGTCCCTATCGAGGCGCAGAACCTTATAGGGCGCCAAAAGGACGGATAAATACTCTTCAAGCTTCTCTGTGCCCTGTCCCATGGGCAAGTAATGCAAGCCCTTGCAGTGTTCGCAGATGGTGGGAAAGGTCGCCGTATAGCCGCAATAGTGACAGACAAGCTTTTCGCGTCCTTTGTGATAGGTCAAGCCGATGGCGCATTGGGGACAGCGTGCCACTTGATTGCACGAAAGGCAATACATGGTCGGCGCATAGCCGCGGCGGTTGAGCAGTATCACTGCCTGTTCCCCGCGCGCCAGTGTTTCCTTCAAAGCTTCTTCGCTTTCGGGCGCAAGGATGTTCGCACTGTCTGCTTGACCCCATCCGTGGCTCCCCCCACGACTCCTCCCGGCGCTCCCTCCTGAACTTCCTTTCTGTCCGCTAATATTCACAAGACGAATATGGGGGAGCGTGCCCCCTCCGACCCTCTGCGGCATGCTCTGTATGGGCACACGACCTTGCTGTGCGGCATAAAATGTCTTTATATCCGGCGTTGCGGAGGCAAGAACGAGGATGCCACAGTGTTGCGTCGCATGAAACCACGCCACTTCCTTGGCTTGGTACACAAATTTCTCATCTTGCTTAAAAGACGCGTCGTGCTCCTCGTCCAGCACAATGGCGCCCACAGGAGGCAGGGGTAAGAAGAGCGCGGAACGCGTCCCCACAACAAGGCAGGGCGGCATGCCCTTGGCTTTGCGTTCTGCCATGTGCCTGAAGAGTTCTTCGCGCCTCGCGGCGCCTTGATAGCCGTGATACAAGAACACGGGCATGTCCGGCAGTGCCAGCGACGCGTCTCTCTTCAATTTCAGCGCCAGCGCCACCTCCGGCGCCAAGAGCAGCATGGAGCGCCCGCGCTCTTGGCACTGTCGCGCCAGCGCAAGATAGACAGCCGTCTTCCCACTGCCTGTGACACCATAGAGCAAGTGGGTTTGCGCCATGCTCTTGGCATCGCACATGTCAAGTGCGGCGGCGAAGGCTGTCAGCGCGCTTTGTTGCGCGGCGGAATAAGAAAATACCTGCTTCGACGGCGGCGGCAAGAGGTGTACGCCGTCTTCTGCCTCGTTTTCTCCATGGCCTGCCATATCGCCGTCATCCGCAGGGCGCAGCATGACATGCCCATGCTTCACAAGGCTTTCCAGCACGCTGTGCCAGTCTGAGCCGAGGGTACTCGACCCTGTAGTCGAGAGGGCGCGCGCGAGCGCGCGACGACTCACACTCCCCCTTGTGCCATGATCAAGCAAGTATTCAAGTACTGCAATTTGCCGCTTTGCTTGCGGACGTACAGGCCACGGAGGACTGACATTCAGGACGCACATTTCCCCTTCGGCGGCGTCGGTGCGGGGCGGAAGAATATCTGTGGCGCCTGTGAATAAGCCTTGTGCCACGGCGCGCCGCTGTTCTTCAGACGCCGCGCACAGGCTTTTCAAAGCCCACACGCGGGGCTTTGCGCCGTCTGCAAAGTGGCGTACACGCACGCCTGTGGTGCGCAAACCTGCGGGCAAAACATACGAGAAAATGTTCCCTTCCGTGCGACATTGGCGCAGGGCGAGTTGTTGTATCATGCGTACATAGGCGCTGTCGATGAGGGGAAGGGCTGCTTGGCAAGCGGCTGCCGGACGAACAGCTGCCGGACGAACAGCTGCCGGACGAACAGCTGCCGGGCGAACAGCTTCGAGGGGAAAGGCGAGGGGCTTTATGTCGAGCGCTTTGACATCAGCAGGCACATCCTCACTGCATTCCACAATGAGCGCCGCACGCAATGACTTCCCTAAAGGCACAGCCACCCGCACGCCGGGCGCAAACAAGGACACGCCCTCCTTCGGCCACCATGCGGGGACGCTGTAGGTGAGGTTCGCAAAAGGCGGTGTCAGGAGAGCTGCTTTTATGTACATAGAGTGTGGGGCGGCTCACCGCAGGTTATTCGGGCTGCCATGCAAAAAAAACTTTGTATTCATTGCCCGTATCGTCTGTGAGACGCTCCAAAGTCTCACAATACTGCACCTGCAAGCCATGCCAAAAATGTGCGGGGCGACCTAAAATTCTTTCTAGCTTCAGCGCGATGTCCGGTAAAAGCGGCGCTTCTCCTGTGATTATATCGTCAATCGATTCACAGGTAAGGCCGGCACGCTGTGCAAGCTCGCTTCGCGACATGCGCCGTAGTTGCATGTATTCTTCAAGTATTTCACCGGGGAGCACCACATAATCAGGATTGTACATATTCATATTTTGACTATACATGGGTATCCTCTACGCCTAAAATTTCTATACTATTCACAGCAGTCCAATCTAGACGCTGTCCAGCAATTGAGGTCTTACCTCATGATTTGGGATAAAAATTAAACGATATGGATGGTCTAAATCAAAAGACAGTTGCCCCCTCCGCTCGCCTTGGGTAAGCTCATGGCAACGTTCAGGACCCGTTTTCGGTGGCCAAAAATCTTTCAAACTTTGAGCTGCACGCAATGCCGCAAGGCGCCTCCGTATAAGTTTTGCACGCCTTGTCCCATGAACTTTTTCCAAGGAAGTCCCTTCATTGAACGCCTTTTCAAGCTTCTTACTTTTAAATGATATATTCAATAAAGCCCTCCGTCAAGCACATGTCTACCTGAAGGCCTCACTAAAATAAAAAGGGGCAGGCTGTCAACCTCCCCTTCTCTGTGATATATATTCAAAAAATAGATTTCCTAAAGTCCTTCAAAAAATTTTTTAGACTTTACAAGGTGCTAACCCATAGGAAAAACGACCTTTCCATGCCTGTCGTTGATAACAAGGCCGACGGCTTCATAGAGCGCAAAACTGCCGCATACAATGCCTACATAGCCTGCAAATACATGAATACTATGAGAAAGCTCTGCGTTGGCATGGGTGAAATTTGCTGCTGCGAGGAGGGCAAAAAGCAAAGTCAGAGAGGAAAATATCAACTTCCCAATAAGAGCGCCCTTTAATGTGCCTATGGTCATGAAAGCCGTAAAAAGACCCCACATCCCGAGGTAGCATCCCATGGAGAAAGCATCTGCCGCAGGAAGTCCCGCATTCTTGGCCGTCCACAAAAACACCAAGGTCAGCCAGAAGGAACCATAGGAAACAAAGGCTGTGCTGCCAAAGGTGTTACCACGACGAAATTCCATACAGCCGGCAATAATTTGTGCAATGCCCCCATAAAAAATGCCCATGCCCATAATCATGACATTGAGGTCAAAAAAGCCCGCGTTGTGAATATTGAGCAAAATAGTCGTCATCCCAAAGGCCGCAAGACCTATGGGAGCCGGATTTGCAGTGGTCGTCGATGCTGTTGCCATAAAAAACTCCTTCTTATGAGGATAAAGTATTCACAAGACAAATACTTGCGTGAAACAAGAAGGAGAGCGTTGTGCCAAAGCCAACAAATCCCCTCCCCCATGAAGAAGCCTATGCATGCCTTATTTCCACTCAAAAGTACAGGATAAAATGGGGACGCGCTTTGCGTATGAAGATAAAAATACTTCTCAAACTTTCCGGTCGCAAGCGCCGATTGTTGAGTTAAACAGATGGTTTTTT
>CAYJGA010000050.1:0-9382 GCA_964369255.1 uncultured Desulfovibrionaceae bacterium | reverse complement strand
ACAAGGGGGTTTGGGGGAAAACTTTTTTTTCCTAAAAAAAGTTTTCCCCCAAGAAGAAAAAAATTTTCCCCAAACCTCTTTCAAAAAAATGAGAATACTGTGTTCAAATCAGCGCTTCCATAAGAGAAAATATACCCGCTATGCACGATAAAAAAAAGACGACCCATTCAACAGCTGACTTGCCCTTCAGTTACGCGCGCACGCTCTCGTGGCTGTCTCTGCTTATTATCCTAGCCACAAGCCTTGTGCTCTCTGTTTTTATTTCCAACAGCGCGCGCGAAACTCTGCTCAAAAAGCAGGAAGACTTTGCAAGTCTCTTGGCAGCAAATTTAAACCATCAAATTTATAGACGCTTTATGGTGCCAACTGTGCTTGCTTACGGGCGCGTTGCCTTGCGCGTGCCGGCGCAATATGAGCGCTTTGACGAAATTGTCCGCTCTGTTATTCACGGACTTGCTGTCCAAGAATTACGCGTCTACGACTTTGGACGCATTGTAGCTTACTCTACGGACACGGACGACATCGGGCGCGCCGGTCTTGCGCAAGAGGCCGTGGAGCTTGCGCTGAAGGGCGAAAGTACAGAAGCAGAAATTTTGTCCACATTTCCCATGTGGCAAGCTCCCTTCCGACTCCCCTTAAAACCGGGGAGCTTTGTGTTGCGGACAGTCTATCCCCTCACAGGTGAAATACGCTCGAAGGATGGCACCATGGAGCAACACATCATGGGGGTGCTGGAACTCAGCCGCGACATCACCGACGACTATGAATCCGTACTCGCCTTTCAGGGGGTTATCGTTGGCATGTGCCTCTTGTCTTCCATCGCATTGTTTATTATGCTCATCTTTCTTATACGGCGAGCCGAACACATCCTTGCGGAACGGATGGCAAAAAATAAAGCCCTTGAGGCAGAACTTCACAGCACAGAAAAGCTTGTGAGTATGGGGCGTGTCATCGCAAGCATCGCCCATGAATTGCGAAATCCTCTCGGCATTATTCGGTCGAGTGCAGAGTTTTTGCAAAAGCGGACAGACAAAGCAGACAATACCACAAAGCGCATCCTTGTTGCCATTTATGACGAGGCATGCAGGCTAAGCCAAACTATCAATGACTTCTTGGACTATGCACGCCCAAGAAAACCTCGAGACGACCTCGTGGATTTGGCGCTCGTTCTTGAGCAAGTCATGGCCTTTTTAGAGGGGGAACTCAAGCGACATAAAGTCTCTGTGGATTTTCACCTCGAACAAGGTCTTTTTATAAAGGGCGATAAGGATTTACTCTATCGCGCGTTTTACAATGTTCTTGTCAACGCACAGCAGGCCATGGAAGGGCCGGGCATTATCAGCGTCACAGGCAAAAAACACGGTGACCACATAAGGCTCACCTTCCAAGACACTGGGCCTGGCTTTGCGCACGAAAGTCTTGAGAGTTTTTTTGACCCGTTCTTCACTACAAAGGACAGTGGCACTGGCCTCGGCCTTGCCATCGTGAAAACAATTATCACAAGCCACGATGGAAACGTCTTCTTAGAAAATGTTTCTGACACCAGCGCCCACACCAACGAAGATCATGTGGATAGCACAACCTCAAGCGGCGCTGTGGTAAAAATTGTGCTCAATGCAGCTGCTTCATAAGGAATAATTATGAGTGACAAAGCCCATATACTTCTCATCGACGACGAAAAAAACTACCTTCTTGTCCTTGAAACACTTCTACTGGACGAAGGCTACGCCGTCACCGCCATCAACGACCCCGAAACGGCTCTGGCCTTTTTGGACGACTCCGAAGTAGACGTCGTCGTCACAGATATGAAGATGCCACGCCTCTCCGGACGCGATGTGCTTGAGCGTGTCAAAAAAAGCTGGCCTCATTTGCCCGTCCTCATCATGACCGCTTTCGGCAGCATCGAAAGCGCCGTCGAAGTTATGAAATACGGCGCCTTTGACTACATCACAAAGCCCTTTGCCAACGACGAATTGCTCCTCTCGCTCCACAATGCTGTGGAATTATCCACCGCGCACCGTCAATATCGCCTTTTGCAGGAGGCCATGGAAGTACGCTATGGCACCCATCAAATTATCGGGCGTAGCCGTGGTATTCGCGACGTACTCACCATGGTGGAACGCGCAGCGCCGAGCAAATCCACTGTACTCATCACAGGTGAATCAGGCACGGGCAAGGAACTTGTGGCGCGCGCAGTGCATGTATCTTCGCCGCGCAAGGACGCGCCCTTTGTATCAGTGAACTGCATGGCGCTCAATCCGGGTGTCCTCGAAAGCGAACTTTTTGGACACGAAAAAGGTTCCTTTACAGGTGCCACCGCCATGCGCCGAGGGCGCTTTGAACAAGCCCACGGCGGCACGCTCTTCCTCGACGAAATCGCCGAGCTTACGCCCGATTTGCAAGTGAAGCTCCTACGCGTTCTGCAAGAAAAGCGTTTTGAGCGCGTGGGCGGCAGCGAAGAAATCGAAGTGGATATTCGTGTTGTCGCGGCAACAAATAAGGATTTGCTGAAACTTGTGGAGCAAGGACAATTCCGCGACGATCTCTATTATCGCCTCAATGTGGTGGAAGTGCATCTTCCCCCTTTGCGCGAACGGCGCGAAGACATCCCCCTGCTCGTGGCGCATTTTGCCGAGAATTTTGCAAAGGAAAATGAAATTACCACAAAGGTTTTCAGCTCCGGCGCCCTCAATTATTTGACCGGCTACGAATGGCCCGGCAACATTCGACAGTTACAAAATGTGGTGGAGCGCTGCACAGTGCTCGTGCAAACAAATACTATCCAAGTCGACAGCCTCCCGCCCGAAATCCGCGACGAAGAAGCGCAGTTTAAAAGCGCCGTAGATTTATTGCCAGTACAGCTTGACCTTGCGGACACGCTGGAAAAAATCGAAGCGGCGCTCATACGCCGCGCCCTTGTGCGCGCTGATTTTGTACAAGTCAAAGCAGCGGACTTGTTAGGTATCTCAAAGAGTCTTTTGCAGTACAAGCTAAAAAAGTATGCTATTACAGGGCATTAAAGTTTTTTTCGCGAAGCCTTGCGCTGCATTTGTGTTATTTTGCTTGCCATGCTTTGTAAAAGGCACTATGGTTTGCCCATTCGGCGCAACGAAGCCATGGGGCAATGGTTGCGGGCACGCGTGACATATATGTGCGTAGTGTCTATTTTTCCTTGCACTTTCAGCGTTTTAAAGAAGAGTTTTCATGAGCAATACCACAACACTTTCACGCGAGCAAGCCCTTGAGCTGTTGCAGACACATAGCCCCGAAAAGCACCTCGTCCAACATGCCCTTGCTTCCGAGGCCGTGCTTCGTGCCCTTGCACAACATATAAATAATGATGCCCAAAACACTGTTTATGACGAAGACATGTGGGCGCTCACAGGTCTCCTCCACGACCTCGACTATGCCAGCACCGCCGCCACACCCGAAAAGCACGGACTCGTAGGGAGCGATATGCTCAGCGGCCTGTTGTGCGACGAAGGCCGTGCGGCAATCCGCGCCCACAACGGCGAAATGAATGGCTCCACACCCACAACTCCCTTGGACTTTGCCCTTCGCTGCGGCGAGAGCGTCACAGGGCTTGTGGTGACAGCCGCGCTGGTGCGCCCCACAGGTATCACCGGCATGCAAGCAAAAAGTTTGAAGAAGAAAATGAAGGACAAGGCCTTTGCCGCCAGTGTCAGTCGCGAAAACATACGCCAATGCGAAAAAATCGGTCTTGACCTTGACGCCTTTTTACATCTGGCCATTGAGTCCATGAGTGCCAAAGCCACAGAACTTCAACTACCCACAGGAGCATAAGCCATGTCAGCCCCAGAGCAACACCACGCGCAACGAAATAACCCTGATTTTTGTATGGATATTGCCTCATTGGGACCCACAAAGATGCCATCTTCCTTGCCCTATCGTGATTGGGCAGACGATAAGAAAATCAACATCTATGTGGACGCGGATTTTTCCGAAGAAATCAGCGAACCCACCCTCTTGGAATTTGAAGCCGCAGGCCCGCGCCAAAACCTCTACTTCGATCCCACACGCGCAAAGTGCGCCATAGTCACCTGCGGTGGCCTGTGCCCGGGCATCAACGATGTCATTCGCTCCCTCGTTCTACAAGCCCACCACGCCTATCAAGTGCCCGGTATTCTTGGTTTTAGGTATGGTCTTGAGGGATTTATTTCCTCCTATAAACACAAAGTCCAAGAAATGACAGTAGGCAGTGTGGGGGAAATACACCTCTTTGGAGGCACCACACTTGGCTCCTCCCGCGGCCCCCAATCGCCGGAGGCCATTGTGGATACGCTGGAGCGAATGAATATCAGTATTCTTTTCATTATCGGCGGCGATGGCACCATGAAGGCCGCTGCCAGTATCAGCCGCGAGGTGCAAGCACGCAACTTACGCATCAGCATTATAGGCATCCCGAAAACCATTGATAATGACATCAACTTTGTGCCAAAATCGTTTGGCTTTGATACAGCCGTGGACATCGCAACCGAGGCTATTCAATCTGCCCACACAGAAGCTATGTGCGCCCACAATGGCATCGGTCTTGTGAAGCTCATGGGGCGTGAGTCTGGTTTTATCGCAGCCATGGCAACCCTTGCCCTCAAAGAAGTGAACTTTGTGCTCATTCCAGAAGCTCCCTTCACGCTGCACGGCGAGGGTGGACTCTTGCCTGCTCTGCATAAGCGCCTCGCCTCCAGAAAGCATGCGGTTATTGTGGTTGCAGAAGGGGCAGGGCAGCACCTTCTCAAAGAAGAAGCAGCACGCTGCGGCGCCACAGACGCGTCCGGTAATTACAAGCTCGGTGATATTACAAGCTACTTAAAGAAGGAAATAAAGGCATATCTCACAGAGATGAAGATGGATCACGTCCTAAAATCCATTGACCCAAGCTATATGATTCGCTCCGTGCCAGCCAATGCCAACGACCGCGTTTATTGCGGTTTTCTCGGTCAACACGCTGTCCACGCCGCCATGGCAGGGCGCACACACATGGTCATCGCCAAGGTACAAGACCACTTTGTCCATCTTCCGCTTGACATGGTCACCCGCTCACGCCGCAAGCTCAACATACAATCGCCCGTCTGGCGTGCTGTTATTGAGTCCACCGGCCAAGGCGATTTGAAGGGCATGATGCCTTTGTAGGTATGTCATTTCGAGTTTGTTCGTTGAAAAAGCTTGTGTGGGGAGGAGAATTGTTTTGAAGCGCACATTCAACTTGAATGTAAGAGGCAAAAAACTCCTCTCCACCATAAAAAGGCTATCAGAGGTATAGTATGCGCATCACCGCCATGGATTTGGGCACAAGCAATACGTGCGTGACCACGTGCGATTCTCAAGAGAGCCGTGTTGTCAGCGCCACAAAGCGCGTGCATGTTTTGAAGCCGGAGGGCTGGCACAATCCAGCCTTGGGCGGCGCTATTCCCACTCTTGTGCTTTATAAGGGCGGAGACCCATTTCTTATTGGTGCTGCCGCGGAATATGAATTTGGTGAGGCCGCAGAGGCAGAACGACGCGATTATGAATTGCGCGGTCAGTTTAAGCCGGACATAGCTGTCCATGAACACGCCCGCCGATGGATGATGGACTTTTTGCGCCTGCTGCGAGAGCGTGTTGAGCCGGAAAAGCGCCTTCTCGTGGGCATTCCTTCTCAGGCTGAAAGTCATTATCAACAAATATTGCGTCAATGCCTCCATGAAACAGGATGGGAAAATGCGCAGTTTTTACGGGAGCCTGTAGGGGCTGTCCTTCATTATATTGCCACAGGCGCGCTTCCGCCTTCGGTGGCAGCGCGTGGTGTGTTGACTGTCGACTTTGGCGGTGGCACCTGCGACCTTGCCATATTGCGTCGTGCTGATGTCGTGGGTAAATTTGGAGATATGCTCTATGGCGGTCGTCTTTTTGACGACTTATTTTACCAAGTTCTCCTTGAACGTAACCCCGAATTAGAGCTGCGATTGCGCAGTGAGGGTAATGAGTACTATGTCCACTGGGTGGCGTGTCGTAAGGCAAAGGAAGAATTTTCGTCTGCCATGAATCAGGACATGACACAGAGTGTGACTGTGCGCGTGCGCTGGAGTCATTTCGACGGGCGCAAGGTGTACGAATGTTCCGCCTATATTGAAAATTTTACATGGGCAGAATTTTTAAAATATGCTGGCAGCTACAAGGCGTCCAAGGATTTGCTCTCGACCCTTGCAGAGCACGGCGATAGAGCAGGACTTTCTGCCCGCGGCGAGGGCTTATTGCAGGGCAAGCGTGTGGATTTAATCTCGTGGTTTGAAGATATTTTGCACGAAACCCTGCGCGACGCGCGACACGACCAAGGCACGCCCTTTGCGGATATGCCACAAGTGCTGCTCACCGGTGGCAGCAGCGCATGGCCCTTTGTTCGCCTTTTGGTGACGCAAACATTAGGCGAACGCGCCAATATCCTCATGGGCGACGAGCCTTATGCAGACATTGCAAAGGGGCTTGCGCAATATCATGTTTTGGCAGAACATTTGCGTGAAGGTCGCGAGGCGCTCAAGAATGAACTCCCGACTTTTATGGAAGAGCGCATTCGGCGAGAAGCGATCCAACAAACGCTCGGGCGTGGTTCTGAAACGCTTTTGAAGGATTTGGAAGAGTTTTTGCGTGATATTGTTCTGCTCCCGGAATTTCGTCATTATCGCGACAAGGGCGGCACTCTGCAAGACCTTATGTCAGGCATCGCCAAGGCCATGGTGCAAGAAGAGGCGCGTATCCGCGAGCTTTTGGACAGTGCCATGGGGCGCATGGGGCGAACTATCGTGGATAATTGCAGAAAAGAACTGAAAACATGGTTCCGCGATAAGGGCATTCCCATCGTTCCGGAGCGCTTAGAGCAGACATGGCTTGCCCTTGAAATGGATCAATTCATCGCGCGCATGGCGGACGAGCTGAGTAACTCAACCTTGCATCAAGACCGCAATAATGCGGAGATGGCCACCATGGTGGCGGCGCCGGGCTTGGCAGCCCTTGCCGCGTCAGGTGCGCCCCTCACAGCCACTGTCATCGGGGTGAGTGGCCTTGTGCTCATGAAGGTGTTCAAGCTCGACAGTTGGGTGGTAGACAAGGTCTTTTTATTACCCGTTCCGGGCTTTTTGCGTCGTCAGCTCTTTGGAGAAAAACGTCTTGAGAAGCTGTGCCAAGAACAGCTCGACGCTTTTGGAAAGGATTTCAAAAAGCATATCCTTGAGCAATGGAAGGAATCTGAAGGGCGTGTTTTGGCAGAGGCCGCGCGGGTGGCCGCCGAAGAAATTGAGGCGCTAGACATCTTAAATATTACACCCGCCTAGGAGCTGCTTCTAAATAAAGAGTTTTTTTGAAGGGGGTTTGGGGGAAAACTTTTTTTTCCTAAAAAAAGTTTTCCCCCAAGAAGAAAAAAGTTTTCCCTAAACCCCTTTCAAAAAACAAAACCCTAGTAAACGCCTTGCTCAATCATGGCATCGGCTACCTTGCGGAAGCCTGCGATGTTGCCGCCGGTGATGAGGTCGCCGGGGCAATCAAATTCTTGTGCGGTGTAGCTTGCGGTTGTGTAGATACCATTCATGATTTTGCGCAGCTTTGCGTCCACTTCTTCAAATGTCCATGTTTGCATGCTGGCATTTTGCGCCATTTCTAGCTGGCTTGTGGCCACGCCGCCGGCGTTGGCGCACTTGGCTGGGCCGTAGCAGATTTTTGCTTCGCGGAACACTTCAACGGCTTCAGGAGTGGAAGGCATATTAGCGCCTTCGCTCACAAGGTAGCAACCGTTCTTGATGAGCGCTCTTGCGTCTTCTTCTGTCACTTCATTTTGCGTGGCGCTTGGGAAGGCCAAATCACAAGGGAAGTGCCATACTGCGTGTTGGTTTTTGCCGTAATCCTTCACAGGTACGTATTGTGCGTCTGGGCACAGTTCCACGTAGCGGGTGAGGGGTGCGCGTTCTTGCTCTTTGACTTGCTTGAGCACTTCAAGGTTGATGCCTGAAGCCTGATAGACAGCGCCGCGCGAGTCACTCACAGTGACGGCCTTCGCTCCCAAGTGCTGTAACTTTTCGATGGTATAGATAGCCACATTGCCAGAACCGGACACGGCTGCTGTGGTGCCCTTCATGTCCTTGCCAAGCGCGTTGAGCATGTCTTCTGCAAAGTAGACGCAACCATAGCCTGTCGCCTGCGTGCGCACAAGGGAGCCGCCCCACAGAAGACCCTTACCTGTGAGGATGCCGTCAAAGGTGCCACTTAGGCGCTTGTACTGACCGAAGAGGTAGCCAATTTCACGAGCGCCGACGCCAATATCACCGGCTGGTACGTCGGTGGTATTGCCGATAATACGAGAGAGTTCGGTCATGTAGGCTTGACAAAAGCGCATGACTTCGCCGTCGCTCTTGCCCTTGGGGTCAAAATCGCTGCCGCCCTTGCCGCCGCCAAGGGAAAGGCCGGTGAGGCTATTTTTGAAAATTTGTTCAAAGCCGAGGAATTTGAGGATGCTTTGGTTTACGCTTGGATGGAAACGCAAGCCGCCTTTGTAAGGACCAAGAGCGGAGTTGAATTGCACACGAAAGCCGCGATTGACTTGTACGCGTCCCTTGTCGTCCGTCCATGCAACGCGGAAGACGAGTTGTCTTTCGGGTTCTGTGATACGCTCTAAGATATTATGCTTTTCGTATTTTGCTTCGCGTTCAAACAGGGGGCCAAGCGAATCCACTACCTCCCTGACAGCCTGCATAAATTCTGGTTGAGCACCACACACTTTTTTGAGTTTACGGACAACTTTCTGCGGGTAATTAGCAGCCATGAAACACTCCTTCAAGTCTTTATTGTTAATATATATCTGCGCTTAAGGCGGCGTTGTAGGTTTCATATGTTCGTGTTGCGTCAAGAAGCCTTAGGCGCAAAACATCGCTTTCTCGTTATCTACAAAGGCAAGCTACTCTAAAAACACACCTCTGAAAAGTGTTTTTTTGCATTCTGAAGAATTTTTTTTATATATTAAAACCATACGCCATTGCAAGAGATTTTAGCGCCCTTTCATGCACTCTCTGGAACTTTTCAAAGTTTTTTCAAAAAATCACCTTCCATTTTACGCGAAGATGCGCTATGATACATCTGTCGTTGTATTATTTTTATGGAATCCTTAATTTTCAGGAGGAAAGATGAAACGTTTTTCTGCTATTGTGAGTGCCTTGGCGTTGACGGTGCTTTGTGTGACCACGGCCTTTGCAGGTGAGATCAAAATTGGTCTTATGTGTCCGCTCACAGGGAAATGGGCATCTGAAGGACAGGACATGAAAAATGTTGTGTCCATGCTGGTTGATGAGGTGAATAAAAAAGGTGGTGTCAACGGTGATACCATTGAATTGATTGTGGAAGA
>CAYJGA010000049.1:0-9406 GCA_964369255.1 uncultured Desulfovibrionaceae bacterium | reverse complement strand
GACCAGTTTTTTGACTCATCTCTATAATGAATTGATTGTTTTAGTTTATAATAAACAGGATAAAAGTCAATTAATTTTAGTGTGGTATTGCTTTTTCAGGGTCAACTATTTAGAAACAGCCCCTAATGCGCCTCACCCCAATTCTTACCCAATGACCAATCCACTACCAAGGGCACAGAGAGGGCCTCTTCAAAGTGAATAGACGACATAATATGCGCCACACGCTCGCCCGCCTCTTGGGCGTGCGCCTCTGGCACTTCAAGCACAAGTTCATCGTGCACTTGCAGCGTGAGTGTCGCGCCAATGCTCTGTAGCATGTCATCCTGCGCCACCTGTAGCATAGCCTTTTTAATAATATCAGCCGCGGAGCCTTGAATGACTGTGTTGATGGCCTGACGCTTGGCAAGTGCGTAGTTTTGCCCATTCTTCGAGTGTATATCTGGCACAGGGCGGCGACGCCCTGCCATGGTCGTCACAGAACCGTGCGCCTTGGCATGCTCTTCAATGCCCTCATAAAAGCGCTTTAATTCGGTGAGGTGACGGAAGTAGTTTTCAATAAAGGCCGTCGCTTCCGTCGTCGTAATACCAAGCTCACGCGCGAGTTTTTGCGCTCCCATGCCATAGATAAGGCCAAAATTCACCGTTTTTGCATTACGGCGCTGATCCGCTGTGACCTCTTCTTGTGCGAGTCCATAAATAATGGCAGCCGTGCTTGCGTGGATGTCGCGATTTTGTCGGAAAGCTGTCAAGAGCACGGGGTCTTGTGACATATGCGCAAGCACACGCAATTCAACCTGAGAATAGTCGGCAGAAACAAGCATAGAACCGTCTTTTGCCACAAAGCACGCTCGCATACGACTGCCAAGAGCACCACGCACAGGGATATTTTGCAAGTTCGGATTACTGGACGACAAGCGGCCTGTGGCCGTCGCCCATTGATTAAACTGGCTGTGGATACGCCCTTGAGCATCAGTGAGTTTTGGCAAGGGTTCCAAGTATGTTGAGCGCAGCTTTTCAAGCTTGCGAAAGGCAAGTACAGCGTCCACAACAGGGTGTTGTCCCGCCAATTTTTCAAGGCGCTCTTGAGATGTGGACAACTGCCCGCCCTTTGTCTTACCTGCGCTTGGAAGGTTCAATGTGGAGAAAAGCACATGCCCGAGCTGTTGGGCAGAGCGTATATTAAATGTCGTGCCGGCGGCGTCATAAATATTTTGTGTCAGACTATCAAGTTCTCCTTGCACATCGCGCAAAAATTCTGCAAAGGCCGCAGGGGCAATGGCAATACCTGCGCGTTCCATATGTGCCAAGACACATATGAGGGGCACTTCCAGCGTCGTGTATAAATGCCACAGCTCACCTTCTTGGAGCTTACGACGCAGTGCATGCCCCATATGCAATGCGAGCACGGCGGGGGCGCACTCTGGCAAGGCAAATGCCACGCGTTTTTGACTGAACAAGCGCGCCCAGCCATAGTCGCGCTCTTCGGGACTGAGCAAGTAGGTGGCAAGACCAAGGTCAAAGAAATGCGCGTGCGGCAGCGCGCCCCATCCTTCATGCTGATGCAAAAGACCTTTCACATCCGGCGTGATTATACTTTGCGCGTGGGTAATCCATTGAAGAAGGGTGGACGTTTCGTCGTGAGAGTCATGAGCATTATGGGCAATATGCCATTCGCGTTCCGCGATGTTTTCTTCATGAGGCATATGCATGGCGATTATGTAGCCGGTCTCATGGCGCATGCCTGTATAATTGGGCGCCATGATGACAGAAACAGTGGCATCCTTGCACGATGGGAGCGCCGCAACGGCGCATTTTTCCGGCGCAGGCAGTGAGACTGCGGGCTGTGCGGCGGGTATCATATCGAAAAGTGACGCGCGATTTTGCTCCCGTCCTCGATTGTGCTCCTGTATGGGCGCAGAATTTGTGGGCGTTGTCCCTTCCGCATGGGACAAAAGTCCCGCACGCACCATGCTTTCCACTTCGCGCTGTAGCGATGTCAGCTCAAATTCTTGTAAAAATGTCGCAATATCTTGTGGAACAAGGGCTTTTATACGCACAGCCTCCTCGTCAATATGCGCACAAAAATCCGTACGCAATGTCGTGAGCTGGCGATAAAGAAACATGTCATCCACATGAGGCGCGATTTTTTGCTGCATTTTGGGCGGAAGGCGTTCAAGCCCATCGCGGATTTCTTCAAGTGAGGCAAAATCTGCAAAAATTTTCTGCGCGGTTTTTGGTCCAATGCCCGGAATGCCGGGGATATTGTCGCTGCTGTCACCGATAATTGCCTGCACATCCGGCCACTGATGGGGGCGTAAGCCCGTTTCATACGTGAAGTTTTCCGCGGACACCAGCTTTTCTTGCTTGCCCGCAGGATCCCACAGCCAAATATTTGCGCCAAGACATTGGCGCAAATCCTTATCCGCACCAACAATGACCACAGGACGCGACTCGGCATAGCGCTTTGTGAGCGACGCGATACAGTCGTCAGCCTCACAGCCCTCCGAAACTTCCACCGTAATACCCAAGTTTGCGACAAAGCGTTTTATGGGGTCAAATTGTGCCACAAGCTCTTCCGGTGTGGCGTCGCGGTTGGCTTTATAAAGAGGAAAAAGCTCATGACGAAAATTAGTCCCGCGCCCGTCCATAAAGAAAACACATTGCGTTGGCTTTTCTTCGCGCATGAGGCGCAATAAAAGGCGTGCCACGCTGTAGAGGGCATTGGTGGGGAAACCGTCAGAGCGTTGCAGCTGACGGTTGGCATAAAAGCCCCGAAAAATAAAGGCTGATCCGTCTATAAGAAAAAGCGCATTTTCGATACCAAGCTTTTTTTGTAATGACATGGAGAGGGCTTCCTTTGTGGTAAATGTTTATACTTCTTGACGATACTGCAATGATTGACGCAGTGTTTCCCTATCCATATACTTCACCTCTGCTCCAAGGGGGATGCCTTGGGCAAGGCGTGTGACCTTGATAGTAGGAAAGCGCTTTTGCATCACATGACGCACATAGGCGCCCGTAGTATCTGCTTCAATAGTGGAGCCAAGGGCGAGCACAAGTTCTGTGATATTGCCTTCGGACAAAAGCGCAAGAAGTCTGTCCATATCCAAATTTTCACTATTACTGCTGCCACTTTGCAGCAGACCACCAAGAATGCAATAGTATCCAGCAAAAATGCCGCCTTCTTCCAGTGTAAGCATGCTGTCCCATTCGGAAACAAGGCAGAGCACACTGTTGTCGCGGGAGGCATCTGCGCAGACGACACAAGGGTCTTCCGATGTGAGGCCGCCACAACGCGAACATAAATGTAAGTTGTCGCGCAAATCATGTATGGAACGCCCGAGGCGTCGTGTTTCAGATTCCGGCCATTTGAGTAGTGTCATCGCTATGCGCATAGCAGACTTCGGGCCAAGGCCGGGAAGACGGGAAAGTTGTTCGACCACCGCGCGTAGCGGGTCGGGAATACGCTGATTCATGGAAAATCCTGTCCCATATGCTGTGTATGAAGTGTTTCTAGTGCTTTATAAAGCCTAAAAATTTTTTTTGAAAAGGGTTTGGGGAAGACTTTTTTCTGCTTTTTCCTTGGAGGAAAACTTTTTTTAGGAAAAAAAGTTTCCCCCCACATGCTTTCCCAAAACAATATCTAGAATACACCGGGCAACTTAATACCACCACTGATGGAGCTCATTTCACGGTCAAGACTGTCTTTAGCAATACGTCCGGCCTCATTGACTGCGGCAACGATGAGGTCTTGCAACATTTCAATGTCACCGCCCTCAAGTGCTTTTGGGTCGATGACAAGACTGCGCAGTTCTTGCTTTCCGGATACTTCTGCCTTCACCATGCCGCCGCCGCTGGAAGCTTCAAAGACCTTATCGCCCAATTCTGCTTGCATTTTGGCAATTTTATTTTGCATAATTTGTGCTTGGCGTAAAAGGTCATTCATATTCTTCATCTGATGTACTCCTCAAAGTTATTGTGTGTATTTGAAAGACTGTCGTCGTCAGATTTCGCTCGAGCGCCCTCGAAAAAATACTCTGTAACGCAGTCCTTAACAGCCTGTTAAACAAATCCAATGTGTAGGCCGTTCAAAAAGGGCTGCTCTGTAAAAATCATAAGGCACAATTCAAACGCGGACAACGCCGTATATACGGACATACATACGTTGTCTACGTTTTGATTTTTACGTCGCAATTTGCCCTTTTTCAGCTATCTGATACTTTTTTATTTGAATCGCCTGTTCTCAAAATGTCAAACTGAGTTTTTTGTATAAAACGACAAAATATCTCTTCAATCCTCCATCCGAAAGCGCCGATTGTTTGGCTAAACAGATGGTTTTTTTTGTAGAAACAGTCCCTCAAACGGCGACAGTAACCAATACGCCTGTCATCCGACGCACATGCTACTTTTTTTATGGTGCGCTGGTCAAGGTGTAATATATTGGCTACTTCATCAGGCGCTATACAGTTTTCTGCACGATTTTCCAAAAAAACAACAGATTCATCCTTTATGAGTGGAAAAAAGGCGTTTTTTACGGAATTATCGTTAAATTCACGAACAATATTTTCCCACAAGACAACGGAGTTATTCTATGAACTGCAAAAAGTGATTGCATCTATATTCATGTAATCACTCTCAAAAAGTCTTCCCTAAAGCCCTTGCGAAAGGATATAGTATTTCCAATTTTCATTAAAAAACTTACTATTATACTAAAATAATTAACAAAATAATAAAATTTGCTCTTAGTAAAAAATGGAAATACTATAACATTTGAGTGCCGCTGTGGCGGTGTGCTACGCCTTCATAGCACGACTGGCATTCAGAACAGCCAAGAGCGCGACACCAACATCGGCAAAAACAGCTTCCCATAAACCAGACACACCTATCAACCCAAGACACACAAAAACACCCTTAATACTGAGCGCCATTATGATATTTTGCCATACAATGCTGCGTGTTGCAGCAGCAATGTGTAAAAGCTCAGGCACGCGGGCAGGGCTGTCGTCCAAAATAACAACATCCGCGGTCTCCACGGCCGCCTCAGAACCAAGTCCCCCCATGGCTATACCAATGCCCGCCGTCGCCAGTACGGGCGCGTCGTTGATGCCATCGCCCATGAAGAGCGTTTCCTTGGCGGGTGCCAGTTTTTCTAATTCCGTCGCTTTATCTTGCGGCAAAAGACGACTTTTCACAATATCAAGCGGGAGATGCTGCGCCATGACCTTGGCACCAAGCTCGTGGTCGCCCGTGAGCATGGCAAGCGTCGTAATGCCCTCTTTACGGAGACTTTGTAGAGCCTGCGCGGCTTCGGGACGCAAAGTGTCGGCACCCACAAGGCAGCCCAAGTAGGTATCATCCTTCGCAACAAGCGCAAGGGAACCGCCTTCTTTCAGCAAAATATTTAAAGCACCTTGCTCGGGGAGGCCGATAATGTTTGGCATGGATTGCAAAAATTCATATGTCCCCACGACAATACGATGCTCGTCCGCCTCTGCGACAACACCCTTGCCAGCCACTTCTTGCACATGTAACTGACCAATCTTACGCATGCTTCCGTGACGCAAAAGGCAGTCTTTCACAATGGCTTTTGCTAAAGGATGGTTGGAGCGACTTTCCGCAAGCCCAGCCCAAGACACAAGCTCATCCTCACTCACATTGGGCGCAGTCTGCTTTTGAGTAATACTGAATGTGCCATGGGTGAGTGTTCCTGTCTTATCAAAAGCGGCGACTTTCACGTATTGCAAGGCGTCGAGAACATACCCCCCCTTCACTAAAATACCACGACGCGACGCTGCACCTATCCCACCAAAATACCCCAAGGGAATAGAAATAATAAGCGCACATGGACATGAAACCACTAGTAAGACAAGAGCTTTATAGAGCCACTCAGAAAAATCTCCCGCGCCAAACAATGGCGGTAAAATAGCCACCAACGACGCGGCTGCCACAACACCCGGTGTATAATATCGTGCAAAACGCGTAATAAAACGCTCCGTAGGCGCTTTACGCGCATTGGCACTTTCCACCATTTCTAAAATACGCGCGACTGAGGTATTTTGAAATACTTCCGTCACTTGTACAACAAGCGCACTGTCCTTGTTGATACAGCCGGCAAAGACATGCTTGCCCTCTTCAGCTGTCACAGGCATAGACTCGCCTGTGAGCGGCGCTGTATCCACTTCTGAAACGCCGTCCACGACGACGCCATCCAAGGGGATTTTTTCCCCCGGACGCACCAAGACAAAGGCACCAAGAGGGACGCTTTCGGGGCTCGTGTCCTGCGCATTATGCCCTTTCGCGTCGCACACATGCGCGATAGACGGCTTTGCTGCAAGCAAGGCTCTGATGGAATGACGAGACTTCCCGGCGGCCTTTTCTTGAACATACTCACCAATACAATAGAAGAGCATAACGCCTACGGCTTCTTCAAGGTGACCAATGATGATTGCGGCAATGGTGGCGCCGCCCATGAGTGTAAATTCATTAAAAAAATCTTTCTTTTTTAAGGATTCCCATCCTTCAGAAAGAACAGTATGCCCGCAAATAACATAGGGCATAGCAAAACAGAAAAGCATAATAATACGGTGCAAAGTGGGGCTTTGCTCAAGGCTTGGATGGAAGGCTTCTACGAGAAGTCCGACAGCCATGAGAATAGCGCAAATAATCATCGTTCGCAGTGTAGGGCCGTGGTGTTCGTCATCATGACCATGTCCGTGACTATGGTCGTGATGATGCTCATGCGATGCCGCGGGTGAATGTGCATGTCCAGCATGAGGTTTTTTTTCTATAAATTTCTCAATATACGTCCCTTTTTCTATGTCGTCAGCCACAGCATTCATGGCTTCCAAGGAAGGTTCACTCACACTTTCAAGACGTAGCTTGCGCGTGTCCATGTCAATACTGGCACCTTCGACCCCTTCCATACACAAAAGAGCTTCTTCAATGCGTGCGGCGCATCCGCTGCAATGCAATTTATGCACTTTGTAAAAATATACCATTACCCCTCTCCCTCTTCGTCATGAATGTTTGCTTGTAGTGTTTCCTCTGCCAAGGAGTGAATATAGGCGGAATGCTCAGTACATGGCGCTTCCGCGTGAGCATGGGCGCCCTTTTCGCGTTGCAACACGTCAGCAAGGCGTGCATTGTCTTCTATGACGCGTGCATTACCTTGCAGGCTATCTTGCAGCCAATGCAGTGCGACAGATATAGACGGATTTGCCGGATTTGTCGGAAGCTGATAATACACCCAGCGCCCGTTTTTCACACAGTCAATGAGCTGCGCTTGTCGCAAAATGGACAAATGCTTTGATGTGGTAGAAGGGGCTAAGTCCAAGAGTGCTGTCAGTTGACAGACACATAAGGGCAAATTTTTTAAAGCCATAAGAATGCGGACACGGCTTTCATCGCTCATGGCCTTTGCCAAATTACAAAAATGAAACATAAAACCTCCTATAATTCGTCACAAGACGAAATATAGGAGGTTTTACTTTTTTGTCAAGCTCGTTGATGTAAAAGTAGTAAAAAAACATAAACCAGATAAGTATATGAAAAAAAAGAAAATTAAAAAAAAATTTTTTTTTTTACTTGACACACGCAGGCGTCTTGCGTAGATTTTCTGTCGTGAATTAAAACATTTTAACGACAACGAGACCCCAGTCATGCACAACGCATCCTTCACCGCATCCTCCTTTAGCTTTGAATTGAGCTTTACCGCATATTCTGTGTGGTATTTTAGCTATTTTAAAAGCACCGGTGGTGATGAGCGTGTGAAGGTAGATTGTCATTAAAATATTTCTACTTGCAAACGTTCAAGAGGCCGCTGGTTTTTTACCGGCGGCCTCTTTTTTTATCCCTGATAACATCAACAACACACAGGAGTGCCCCATGAACCTCGGAAAACACATTCGCCTCGAACGCATCATCAACCGCCACAGCAAACGCACCATCATCATCCCCATGGATCATGGGACAACCGTCGGCGCCATTGCGGGGCTTGAAGATATGCGCACTGTCGTCAACGATATGGCTGAAGGCGGCGCAGACGCCGTCCTCATGCACAAAGGACTCATCCGTTGTTCTCATCGTGCCAGCGGCAAGGATGTGGGACTCATCATCCACCTCTCTGCCTCCACGGCTCTCAGCCCCAATGCCAACAAAAAAATCCTTGTGGCCAGCGTGAAAGAGGCCATAAGCTATGGCGCAGACGCAGTGTCCATTCATGTGAACATAGGCGCGCCGGATGAAGATAAAATGCTGGCAGACTTCGGAAAAGTTGCAAATTCCTGTCAAAAATGGGGCATGCCCCTCCTTGCCATGATGTACGCGCGCGGCCCTCAAGTACCAAATGGTTTTGACCCCGAAATCGTTGCGCACTGCGCGCGCGTGGGCAACGAGCTTGGTGCAGACATCGTCAAAGTCGTTTACTCTGGCAGTGTTGAAAACTTTGCGCGCGCTGTGGATGCGTGCTGCATCCCTGTGGTCATTGCCGGCGGTGAAAAAATGAATTCCACGCGCGAATTTTTACAAATGGTTCACGACTCCATACAAGCCGGCGGCGCCGGTCTTTCCGTCGGTCGCAATGTCTTTCAACATCCACGACGCGTGCAGCTTGTGCGCGCTCTGCGTGCCATCGTCCATGAAGACGCAAGCGTTGACGCAGCCCTTGATATTGTCGGGGAATAATTTAAAAAGATAAGAGGATATAATGAGTACTACATCCATAGAAGAGCGTCTTGCCTGTGTCCGGCAAGAAATTGACCGCGTCGACCAAGAGCTTTTAGCTATGCTCAATCGCCGCGCGGCGTTAAGCATTGAAGTCGGGCACATTAAAGCAAATGAGAAAGGGCAAATTCTCAAGCCCCAACGCGAGCTGCAAGTCTTGGCACACCTTGAGTCCAGCAACAGTGGCCCCTTGCCCAGTACACACATCAGAGCCATTTGGCGCGAAATTTTTTCTTCCTCGCGTGCCTTGCAAAAAAAACAAAGTGTCGCATACTTAGGGCCTGAAGGTACATTCTCCTATTTTGCTGCCACGGAATATCTCGGAAAAAGTGTAGACTTACATGCCTGCACAGACTTTGACGACATTTTTCAGTCTGTCGGCGACGGACAGTGCCAACTTGGTGTTATTCCTTTGGAAAACTCCTTGCAAGGCACTGTTGGACAATGCTTTGACCTCTTTTACAGATGGCATGTTTCCATTCAAGCAGAGTTATTTTTGCGCGTCAGTCACAGCCTCATCAGCACACAAAGCTCACTCACGCCCATCAAGCGTATTTATTCGCATCCGCAAGCTATCGCACAGTGCAGCGCATGGCTACGCGCGAACGCCCCTTGGGCGTCCGTTGTGCCTGTGGAGTCCACAGGCGCCGCCGCGCACCGCGCTCTGGAAGATACGCAAAGCGCG
>CAYJGA010000048.1:0-9407 GCA_964369255.1 uncultured Desulfovibrionaceae bacterium | reverse complement strand
CTGCTCCAGACTTTGTTGTTGGCAAGGAATCTGTAAAAAGATAGAGTATTTCATTGTCGCGCACATAGTGCAATCGTTGACGGATCATTTTTTCCAAGTATGCTTCATCCGTTTCGAGCAATCGAATTTCTTTGCTCAATTGCATATTTGCGCTATCAAGATGGGAGACTTCTTGTACAAGCTCCTCATATTGTTCACGAAGGTCATGAAAGGCCACAAGCCCACTCTCGCCCCATACCATACGATATGCAAGCACAAGATTGATAGCGCCCAAGGCCACAAGAAGGAGTGTACGCCAAAACATAATTATTGTAAAACTTTTTTTGACACTTCATCGTCATATGTCTTTTGCATTGGAAGCCACAGCTCATTGAGGAATGTGCTCGTTGCTTTTTCAAGTCGCAAGACGTCATCTTCGCAAAGGTTCATTTTTTCAATTTCTGTCAAATAATTTTTAAGAATATTTATATCTCCTTGAAAATGTGCATAGACGGAGAGTTTTTCCATACGCGGTTCAAGTTCAAGGATGGTTTGTAAGCAGTTGCGTAGGCGCAATTGTAGCTGTGAAGTCATGCGCTGTTCCTTATGAATGTTGTTTCGTACTAGCTTTGAAGAAGCCTAAGATGTAGTTTACACCGGAAAAAATTGCCAGCACGAGCGAGGCATAGAGTATGAGCATGCCAAGTGGTTGGGGGTCAAAGCCAAGAGTTGGGTAGTGCAGGAGCAGCGGAACAAGTGCAAGAGATTGGAGGACAGTTTTTGCTTTTCCGTATTTGTCAGCGGCAAGAACAATGCCCTCGTCCATAGCAATTGCGCGTAGTCCTGTAACGACGAGTTCTCTACAGACGACGACAATGCTTATCCACGCGGGCACCCATCCGAGTGCGGAGAGCATGATAAGTAGTGAACATATAAGAACTTTATCAGCGAGTGGGTCGAGGAATTTGCCAAGGCTTGTGACCATGTTTGACTTGCGCGCGACGTAGCCGTCGGCCCAATCCGTCGCGGATGCTATCATGAAGGCAATCATGGCCAAGAGGCACATAATCGGCCCTTCAAAGTGTAAGAAGACAACAATGAGCGGCGTGGCCAATATGCGCACTAATGTCAATTTATTTGCTAAGTTGAGCATGTTTTTCCCACATTATCAAAAATATATAGCGCGCACGTAAAAACCTTATACCGCACACGTTTCAGTAATCGCCTAACATAGCTTTAGAAAAAGCGCAAAGCAAAACATTTAGAAAAAGAAAATATTTTTTCTAAATTTCTATTCATGTTTGCTTGCCAAAGCTTCCAAGCTTGATTGTGAAGCTTTATCTATAGCATCGGCAAGATTAAGGAATCCTTGTTTTGCGGGCGAGTCTTCTTCTAAGAAGACGACGGGTACGCCTCTGTCTGCAGCCACAACAGTGGCGGGATCAAGTGGGATATCTGCAAGAAATTTGAGTCCATAGCGTTCAGCAAGTTCTTTTCCGCCGCCTTTCTTAAATAAGTCAATAGCATTGTGACAGTGGGGACAGAAAAGACCGCTCATATTTTCAACGACACCAAGGACATTTGCTTTAGCATACTGGAGGAAGTTTATAGCTTTACGCACGTCTGCGAGTGAGATTTCTTGCGGCGTCGTCACAACGACACAAAGGGCGTCTGGAATTGTTTGCAGGACGGTCATGTGCTCGTCACCTGTTCCGGGAGGGGAGTCAATAAGGAGGAAGTCCAGCTCACCCCATTGCACTTCTGCGATAAATTGTCGTATTGCGGCTGTTTTCTTAGGGCCTCGCCAAAGTATGGCGCTGTCTTTTTCTTTAAGGAGGGAGTCCATAGAGATGACGCTGAGATTTTCGCTATAGGCTGCGGGGAGCATGCGCTTGCTCACTTCATCAACTTCGATACCTTGGGAGAGGCCGAGGAGGTTCGGGACGCTAGGCCCGTGAATATCCACGTCAAGTATGCCGACTTTAAAGCCGCGCGCTGCCAGAGCAGCGGCAGTGTTAACGGTGACAGAGCTTTTACCAACACCACCTTTGCCGCTCATGATAAAGAGTTTATAACGAATTTTATCAAGCGTTGAAGAAATGAGTGAATCTTGCGCACAGATGCTAGCGTCTTTGCCCTTCAATTCGCAGCCACTTTTTTTCGTTGAAGAACACGAGGAACAGGAAGACATATGTTTTTCTCCTTTACCAAAGAATTTGCTTATAAGTGTTTTTATGTATTTTCTCATAGTTGTCATATTGTTGTCTTATCAAAGTCCGTACCTTGCGTACAATAAAAGTACAACTTCTGAGGCTATGCCAGAACGTGAAGAATGGCAAGTTTTTTATAGGGGCTATTTTTTTAATTTTGTTTTTTTTTGCAAGACATTTGGGGGGGAACTTTTTGGCACTAGTGCCCTGCAAAGTCTAAAAGATTTTTTTGAAAGACACTTGGGGGGAAACTTTTTTTTTCTAAAAAAAGTTTCCCCCCAAGAAAAAAACTTAAAAAAATAAAAAATAAAAAATAAAAAAATAAAGAAGAAAAAATAAAAATAAAAATAAAACCAACCACTAGTTCATACGGGCGCCTTCGTCGGTGAGTGTGATATTGTACTTTTCCAGTATGGTGGCGCAGGCGAATCTGAACTCTGCCAGTGCGACGTTGAAGTTCGCTTTTGCCACGTAGAAGTTGATTTTTTCGCGCCCTAGCACATCGTGGGAGGCGAGCAGGTCGCGGTTGTTTATTTCACCCATTTCAAAACGTGTTTGCTCTCCGGCTACAACGCTCTGTGCGAGAGTGTAAGATTTTTGGGCAAGGGGTATTCCTTGCTTGGCCATGGTGAAGTTGTGCAGGACGCCCTTGACTTCTGTCATGATGGTGCGTCGTGTTTTGTTGAGGCGGTCTTGCGCAATGCGCATGAGCTGGCGTGTTTTTTCGATGGTTCCACGGGCTTCACGGTTTTGGAGCGGATAGGAGAACATGAGTCCTGCATAGGCGCTGCCTGTTTTTGAGGTGTCGCTGAAGCCTTCTGCGGCGCGCAGGTAGTCGTTTCCGTGTTGGCTTGTGCCACCTACGACAACATCGAGTCGTGGCAGGAGGTTGTTTGTATGTATATCATATTCAATATCGAGCTGTTTCAAAAGGATGTTTGCCTGCTTTATTTCATAGCGGTTTTGAAAGGCCAAGTCCATGGAATAGGTCTCGTCCGGGATGGATACGTCGCTGAGCTGTGTGAGGGGGGAGGTGGGTATGACGGTGCTATCCATAGTAATAGTAGGAGAGTTTATGAGCAGGAGGAGGTAGTCGCGCGCTGTGTCTGCATCGCGCTTGTATTGCACGATGGTATATTCACGTTGCTCCACGGCAAGTTGTGCCCGTTCTACGTCCACCCCTTGGGAGATACCTTCTTTGTTACGCACAATTTCGCGTCTGAGCACTTCTTTTGCCATGACCAAGACTTCTTCGGCGACAGCCAGATTGTTTTGTGCGATGGCGAGCGCCCAATATGCGCGGATGACTGCGAGAGTTATTTGTGACACAGAAAGACTGCGCCCTTCCACACTGTCTTCCATTGCGAGCATGGCAGTGTGGATTTTGCCTTGCACTTCTTTGTCCCTCACACCTCTGAGGAGGCTTTGGGTGAGTTCGACGGTGAGGTATCCTTTATTGAAATGACGCTCAAAGTTTGGGAGGCCAAGCCTTTGTTCGTAGGAATATGTATAAAAGGCGCGTAAGGTGCCGCCTGAGGGCAGGCGTTGGCTTACACCTGCGTCTGCTCTCCAATATTGCTGTGCGGCATTGGGGACGGAGTCTTGATATTCGTAGTCTTCCTTTGTCAAGTCTATAAATGTGCTGTAGCGCGACTCGGCGAAGACATTGAGGTCGTAGGGAGCGTGGGCAGCCATAATGTCCGCATTGGCAGCATCGACACGTCGGAAGCTTTCCTCGATGTCTTCGTTGTTGGCAAGGGCAATGTTGATGGCCTCTCCCAAGGTGAGTCGCACTTCGGCTGCCATGACCGATGCGGGCAGGACGATACAAAGGCCTGCGCAGACGAGCAAAGTAAACAGTGCATTGAGGAAGTGTATTTGCTGAGACTTTGTCTGAGACACTAAAAGCATAGTTCAATCCTTCGGCCGTGTGCCGTATAAGAGCTTGCATAAATTGTAGGGGAGCGCGAGGCGCTTTCACAGGGAATACATGAAGAGAGAATGTGTGTGTTTTTTGTGTATTTGTCAAGATTTTTTTAATATTAACTCAAGAAATAATTTTTTTTGTAAAATTTCTGACACAAAGACGCTCCTGCTGTGCATATTTTTTTTAATCTTTTAATGGGTTTGTTTCTTATTTAAAAAGGGATGAGCGAAAAATATCTGCCGATGTATCTGAATGGATATATTGTGCAGTGCTCTTCTGCGTGCTAGGGTGCGTCCAAACAATTATAGAGTGCAAAAAAATACACAGACAAAATTTTAAAGATATATGGCAGAAGCCACTCAACTATTCTTAATAACTGGAGAACTATCATGGCAGATTTGAAGCAAATGTTTGGACGTATACTGAAGGCAGTCACAATCTCCCGTGCCACGACATCCTATTCGGTGCCAGAGGCCAGAAAAGATCGTATCCCATCTTACTTTGAACCGATGGAACCGCGCCAGCTTCTCTCCGCCACACAGGTCGACGAGAATACAAGCGCCGATGGCACAGCCTACAGCGCCTCCGCCGTGAAGAGCAAGCTCGTGTCCTTTGGCAATGATGCCAGCAATGTCATCGACCTTGCCAATGACAGCATCCTCGATATTGCAAATACCATCCAAGACTTCACGAAGACGACCGTTGAGACGGCCTTGACCTTCCTTCCCAGCGGCGACATCAACGTAGGCAATATCACTAAGGATACAGACTCAGACGATTTTCGTGTAAACTGGCATGAAAACAATCCTAACCTTGGCATGTGGATTTCCCTTGCCGGCGATGTCAAAATAAGCAACGCGCATTTTGAAGACTTGCAAAATCGTGATAACACCACCCTCGCCATCATGGCAGCCGGCGACGTCTATTTGAAAAATGTGGACTTTACGGGTATTGAGAGCGTCATCATCCGCGCGGCAAATGTCTTCTTTGAGGGTGTGCAATTTTACGGCGGCTCCAATGACGTGGAAGAGCTTGGGCACAGCATGGACGTGCTCGCCATGAACACCATTGGCTTTAAGATGGGCGACTCCCTTGTGGTAGAAAACAACGCCAGCGTTGCCATGACCTTTACTGCCACCGACAAAATTGAGATGACGGGCGGCAGTATTGTGAGCAAGACTGCTGCCAAAACCGATGTGAGCTTTGATAGTACCCATATCGACATATCAGGCCCCGGCGCCGCAGATGATCCGTCCATCGACATTTCCGGCGATTTTGTGGCAAAGGCGGCGGATGAAGCCTATTTGCACCCCATACTTGGCTTCTTGCCCGTAAAATTTGCCAAGGGTAACGCCTCTGTGACTGTGGATGATGCCATTATCAATGCGGCTAATGTGTCGCTGACGGCGGAAGTGACCACAGAAGCGGCCTACAGCTTCCCCGACCTTGGCGAGCTTACGGAAAATGTCTATTTGGACGCCTTGCTTGATACCTTTATGGATAAAAGCTTTGCCGATATTTTGGAGAAATTGGGTCTTAAGATTACACAAACGGTGACGGAAAACAGTGAAGATGGAGGTGAAGGTGAAGAAGTAACTCCCCCCGATCTTTCCGATCAAGTGGACGCCGCCGCTGAGCTTTCCGAACAATTGGAAGGCATCCAATTTGGTGCCATAGAAGGCCCCTCAACCCCTGCGGGTCTTTCTACGTTCTACGAGTATTTTGACACATCGCTCATAGACTTCCTCAATGACCTCATGGATCAATTCACGGTGGAAATGCCCTTCTATGTGAGTACGGTCACCTCTGAGGCCACAGTGACCGTGAGTGGCAGGGCGAGCATCAATGCGGAAGACGGCGACCTTGTCATCGCCGCCACCAGCACCGCCATCAATGAAGCAGACAACAAGGCAGACCTCTTTGGCCTGAACATCCTTTCCGGCTCTTCCTTGGCAAATGTGCTTATTGGTGAGACCGCAACGGACGAAATTTCCCTCACAGCCAGCAAGGATGTCTTTGTCACAAGCTACAGCCACAACACAAATGCGAGCAAGCTGAAGGCCTCCTATTCCCCACCTCAAAAGAAGGGAGCAGACCCCAACAAGCCGGCCAAGCCGCCCAAGCCCACCGGAGCCAATTCGAGGCCTGAAGCGGCTATTGCCATGTCCTTTGCCCTGACGCTCAACCGCACAGAGGCGCATGTGCTCCTCGGTGAAAGCGTGGTGGTGACGGCGGGCGGCAATGCCACCATCAACAGCCTTGGTACAGAAAAACTGACGAACTCCAGTACCTCCAATGCCGGATGGAATGGCAAGCTTAATGTTGTGGGCGCCATCAATACGGGCACCGCAGAGAGCACCGTCACTGTGAAAGGCAAGGTTATTGCCAAGCGCGATGTGAACATCACATCCAATATGGTCACAACCATTACCACCATGGGTTCCAGCGCCAAGGGCTTGAGCCATGAGTCAGCCCCGCCGTCCGATCCGGAAGATCCCACCGTGATGGAACGAGTGACGGATCAGATTGTCCCTCACATGACAAAGCTTGTGCGTTATTTTGCGAAGTTTATGGGCAAGCAGGATATTGGCGTGGGCGCGGCTATGGCTGTGGTTGTGCATTCTTCAAGAGCGGAAACGCGCATTGCGGGCACCGCCGAGATCGTGTCCCAGCTTGGTTCCGTGAAGCTCCATTCCCAAGCAGACAAAACGCCCGTGGTGGAAGCGTCCAGCAGCGCGGCCTATGCCCGTGAAGTGCAAATCACGCAAGGGGCGGCAGGCGTTTCCAAAAATACCAAGAAGACCTCAACGCCGCCTACGGACTCCGCAGGCGCGGCGCTTGTGATCAGCGATCTTGGCAATGTGGCAAATACTGTGGTGGAAGATAATGCCTCCATCGACTATTACCACCGCTTAGATATAAGCTCCGACGCCAACTACAACCTGCCCGCCACGGATCGTTCCTTGCCGGGCTTGAGTCTCCCCAATACGGGTGGGCATATAGACTTGAATATAAGTGGTGTCCTGTCTGCCGGAGGCGGCTTCCTGTCCGCCATTCCCATCAAGGAGTTGGGCAAATTTGTGGATGACATTTCCGACAGCATGAACGAGCTGCAAGAAGAATATTTGAACATTAAGGACCTTGTCCTCGGTTCTGCCTTCAACCTTGACGGCGTGAACGGCAATCAAGGCTTTGCTGTGCCAAACTCCTATGTCTACGCGTCAACGGGTGGGAATACCGGGAGTGCCAAAGCCCTCAGCGCGTCCTATGTGGTGCAAAACAATACCTCCAAGGCCACCGTGGGCGACAATGTGTCCATCGTGCGCAGCGGCGGCGTCAAGTCTTCTGATGTGAATGCCGCTGCAAACACCGTCCAACTTGCCGACCATTACAAAGAAGCCCACAACGGCTGGTTTACCTATGATGTCTATGCCGAAAGCGACACCATCGACGGTCTTCAGGCCGGAAAGGACTATTACGGCGCCGTGGATGCCAACGGCGTGCTGGCTATTTATACGAGTCATGTGCTCAATGCAAGCACAAGGGTTGACTTAGGCGCCACGAACACAGGCGACAGCCTCCATTACTTCCTCTTTAATAAGGATGAAATCACGCCCATCGAGGTGAAGCTGGATACGGAGGCAGATGAGGAGAGGGAAGAGGAAGGAAAGGACCCCATAAGCATATGGCAGACCTTCGGCAGCGAAACCACCTTGAGCATGAACAATCCCCATGGCATGAGCACGGGGGATATTGTCACCGCCAGCGCAAGCCTTGGTCTGGACGAGAACGCTTTTTACATGGTTTTCGTGCAAAGCCAAACGGAATTGTCCTTCAAGAAGATTGTGAATGGCAAGGTGCAAGACAGCTATGCGACGCTGGACGTCCAGCAGCTCAATGAGATTGACCCCGTCACAGGCGATGTGGAAGGCGACCCCTATCACCTTGTCATCGACGCAAGCGCCGTGCAGCGCGATGACTTAAACCTTGGCTTCACCCTGACGGCAGCCGCGTACAAAGCGGCAAATACCAAGGCATATGACGCCTTTAAGGGACTGACCAACGGCGACACAGTGACCTATACCGCCACAGGCACAGCCATCGGCGGCCTTGTGAATGGGGAAGACTATCGCCTTGAGCTTTTGGGCGGCTCCACCTTTATGCTGTACCAAGTGGGCACAGACGATGCTATCACGCTGGATATGAGCAGCGTTGCGGCAAGCAGTGAACATACCTTTACAAAGGGGAGGGTGGAAGTCAGCTTCTCCGGTGCGGAACTTGCGCAGCACGATGTGGATTTGAGCTGGTTTAGTAAAAAAGCGGGCGCCACCACGGCCTTCAGCGCCTTAAAAGTGCAATTACAGCGCGACGGCTTCTATCATGGCACAGCCGAAGGCATGGGCTTTAAGTCCGGCGACGTTATAAAGTACACAAGCACGGGCGCGGCACTGCACGGTCTTGAGAACGGCAAAAGCTATCAAGTGAACGTGCTTGCGGACGGGCAGCTTGTCTTGAGGGACTACGACGCCGCAACGGACACTGCGGGCGCCTATATCACTCTTGGACAAAGCGCCGCCGACGGCAGCACCCATACCTTCACCCTTGAAAAGTCCTTTGCCAATGCGCCCATAGAAGTGCACGACAGCATTCAAGCCAACACCGAAGGCGCGGTCTATGTGGGCGAGCACGGCTTTGGCGATGGCGAAGAAATTTACTTGCATACGCTTGTGGGGACGAACTCCAGCACAGGCGAAGGCATCTATGAGATTGTGAAAGACAAGGCAAATCCGGCGGACACAGGGCTTTTTGTGGTGAACTATGTGAGCGATTCCATGCTGACACTCACCAACAAGGCCACCGGTCTGCTGTATAACTTCCCCACAAGCGGCGGTGTGGAAGGGGAAAATCCGGAATTTAAGTTTGTTTCCCCCGCGCATAGCTGGAATGTGTCGGAAAAGCGCACCGACGATAAGGGCGACTACCTTGTCTTTGATAATACGAATTATATCGTGGGCGGCACAAGCATTACTTTTACCACAGACATCACCGTTAAATACACCATAACCGAAGAAGATGAGAACGGCGAGCTTGTTGACAAGGTCGTTGAGGAAGTTATCAAGGCCGGAACGGAATTGTACATCTCCGCGGTGACGGAAGGCACGGGCGATGCTGCCACGGTTGTGGGCGTGCGCTTGTCCTTGGCTGCCACGGATGTGGCGGAATTTAAGTACGTGTCCATAGTGGGGGCGACACCCACAGTGGCCAATCGCGGGGAAAATCCCTTCCTCGTG
>CAYJGA010000047.1:0-9443 GCA_964369255.1 uncultured Desulfovibrionaceae bacterium | reverse complement strand
GGCAAGTACGAGAGCTGCGTGTTTTTGCATTGATTACCTCCGCCGCCTATGCTAGTCACATTCTTACGCGCTGTCTAGATTATTTTTAACAAGTCACAGCGCTCTTGTTTTGATTTTAATTGTAGAACTTGTGGGGGGAAACTTTTTTTCCTAAAAAAAAGTTTTCCCCCAAGAAAAAAGTCTTCCCCAAACCACTTTCAAAAAAATAAAAATAAAAATAAAAATAAAATTTAAAAACGAAAAAAGGTATGCTTTTTGCAAAATCGCCAGTATGGATATTTTCAATATACCCCCCCTCACTGTTTTGAGCTTCCTTCTCACCTTTATGCGGGTGAGTATTGTGATGTTTCTCTTCCCCGTGTTTTCATCGGAGCGCATCCCTGCGCAGGTGAAGGCGGCGACGTGTATTGTCTTCACCCTCGGCATATGGCCACAGGTGGGCATCCTTGGAACGGAACTCCCTTCGCATCCGTTCAACATATTGATTTTATTTGCAGGTGAACTCGTTCTTGGCCTTGTGCTTGGCATGTGCGTCAACTTCATATTCATGGGCATCCAAGCCGGCGGCGAACTGTTTGGCTTCCAAATGGGCTTCACCATGATAAGCTTTGCAGACCCCATGACAGGCAATCAAACAGGTATCACCGCCTTCTTTCTTTGGATGGTCGCCGTCTTGACGTTCCTGGCACTCGATGGGCACCTTTACATGATTCAAGGCCTTGCCATGAGTTTTAAAATCGTACCTGCCGGGGGCTTGGTGATTGGCGAAATGCTGCTCACAGAAGTCCTCGGACTCTCGAGGCAGTTGTTTATTCTTGCACTCAAAATCGCATCGCCCGTCATGGTCGCCCTTTTTCTCGTCGAGCTGACACTGGCACTCGTCAACAGAACCACACCCCAAATTAACATCATGGACATAGGCTTCCCCGCTAAAATCGGGGCGGGCTTTTTCTTCCTCGGAATGCTCCTCGTACTAATCGCAGAATATATGGCGAATTTTATTGCAGGACTTGACACTCTGATGGTACATATTATGCGCATTGGCGCTCCCTAGACTATTTCTAGGAAAGCACTAAATAAAATTATATATAATATTTAATACTTATAGGAAAAACCACTGAGGTAGGGCATGTTTGGCAAACAACAAGATCCAAGCAGAACAGAACAAGCCACCCCTAAGTACACCAACAAACAGCGCGACAAGGGCAATGTGCCCAAGTCACAAGAGGCGAGTAAGTTGGTGAGTTTGGGCGGGGGGATGATTGGGCTTTTTTTCTGGATAGAAACCATGGGTCAAGAAGTCATGGGTTTGTATCGTCATTTTCTGTTGCGTTCTGTGGAGTTTGAAGTTGACCCTGAAAGTGTGCAAGAGCTCATCATATGGGTGGCATTTTCACTGACAAAGATACTCTTGCCCGTGTTGCTCTTCCTTGGGTTTTTGTCGTGGCTTTGTATGCGCTTGCAGGTGGGGAGCTTATGGACGACCGAAGTTTTCAAGCCAAAACTTGAAAAGTTCAATGTTATCCGTTCGCTCAAGCAAATGCTCCTCTCCCCACAAACGATTTTTCGATTGCTTAAGAGCCTGCTTTTCGCCATCGTGATTGGTATTATCCCTGCCATCGTGATTTCGCAGGAGTATGTCAATTTTTTGCCAATTTTTCACGAAGACGCCGCGGGCGTCATGCGATACATGCTCGACACAGGCTTTACGCTTGTTTATTACACGCTCATCCCCATGGCAGTCATTGCAGGTTTTGATATATGGCAAAGCCGCTACGCTTATGAAGAAGGCAATAAAATGACGAAGGATGAGGTAAAGGACGAACGCAAGCAGTCTGAAGGTGACCCCTTCATCAAGCAGCGTCAGCGCCAAAAAATGATGGAAGCCATGTCGCGACGCATGCTTCAAGACGTACCCAAGGCGGACGTGGTCATCACAAACCCCACGCACATCGCCGTAGCACTGCGATATAATGCCACAGAGGCGCCCGCTCCCATCGTTTTAGCAAAGGGTGCTGACCATTTAGCAGAGAAAATTAAAGAAGTTGCCAGAGAGCATAAAGTGCCCATCCGCGAAAATGTCCCTTTGGCACGGGCTTTGTATAAGACCGTAGAGGTTGGGGAAATGATCCCCGAAGACCTGTACAAAACAACGGCCTCCATCCTTGCCAGCATCTGGAGATTGCAAGGTAAGATGCCGGAAAGAAAGAAATAAGAAAGATGTCAAAGCACGCACAGCTTCGTGTTTGTCCTTAAAAAAAAGGTGTCGGGAATATGGCAACAGTGGGATTACCAAAACTTGATTATGAGCGTTTTGCCAAGCAGGGAGATATTGTCCTTGCCGCAGGCGTTGTGCTCATACTTTTTATGATGCTCATTCCCTTGCCCACATTTTTGTTGGACATCATGTTGTGCGTCAGTATTTCTATTTCCTTACTCGTACTCATTACGGCTATGTTTATGACATCGCCGCTGGAATTTTCTATTTTCCCGTCACTGCTACTCGTGACAACCTTGCTGCGCCTTGCACTCAACGTGTCTTCCACACGTTTAATCTTGCTTAACGGCGACAAAGGCGTAGAAGCGGCAGGAACTGTTATTCGCGCCTTTGGTGAATTTGTTGTCGGTGGCAGTTATGTGGTCGGCGCTGTTATCTTTATGATTTTGTTTATCTTAAACAAAACAGTCATAACCACGGGTACGACGCGTATTGCAGAAGTTGCCGCTCGCTTTACCTTGGACGCCATGCCCGGCAAGCAAATGGCTATTGAAGCTGACTTAAACGCCGGACTCATTGGCGAAGCAGACGCCACAGAGCGCCGCGAAGCCTTGCGCCGCGAAGCAGACTTCTACGGCTCCATGGACGGTGCATGTAAGTTCGTCTCAGGTGACGTCAACGCAGGCATGCTTATTACGCTTATTAACCTTATCGGCGGCATTATCATAGGAGTCGTGCAAAAGGACATGGGCTGGAGCTCTGCGCTTACAACCTATTCCCTGCTCACCATCGGTGACGGACTTGTGTCGACTATTCCGTCCATTCTCGTGTCCACAGGCACAGGTATCTTGGTGTCTCGCGCAGCGGCTGAAGCCAAGATGGGCGAAGAATTTATGGCGCAGCTCACCTTTAATACGCGCGCCTTGCAAATGGTTTCCGTTGTCTTGTTGATATTTGCCCTTGTTCCCGGCTTGCCCTTTATTCCCTTCGTGTTATTGTCCGCGGCCTGCTACATTGCAGCACGCATGACCGCACGAGACGAGGACGAGGACGAAGTCGATGCCAAGGGTAAGCCCGGCAAAAAGGGTGCAAAAGGCGCAAAGCCGGCCTCTGCCACAGCTGATACGCCGGAAGAAGTGCAAGCACTTCTTCCTCTGGACGCCTTGGAATTGGAAGTGGGTTATGGTCTTATCCCCTTGGTGGACGAAGAACAAAGCGGCAACCTGCTCTCACGCATCCGCTCCATTCGCCGACAATTTGCTCTGGATATGGGTGTCGTTATTCCTGCACTGCATTTGCGTGACAATTTACAGCTCAAGCCTGGTCAGTACGCCTTACTTATCAAGGGGAACCAAGTGGCCTCAGCAGAGATTTTAGTTGACCACTACCTTGCTATGGATCCCGGCAATGCGACAACGAAGATTCACGGCATCGAAACACGCGAGCCTGCCTTCAACTTACCAGCCTTATGGATACCTGAAGCGCAGCGTGAGGAATCATCCCTTGCAGGCTACACGGTGGTTGACCCTGCGACAGTTATCGCAACACACTTGACGGAAGTTTTCCGCAAGCACCTGGCAGACTTTTTGGACAGACAAGCAGTACAAGGACTTTTGGACACATTGGCGCGTCACTCCCCCAAGGCGGTGGAAGACTTGGTGCCCGGCATCTTGCCTCTTGGTGTGGTACAAAAAGTGTTGCAAATGCTTGTGCGTGAAAATGTCACCATCCGTGATATGCTCACCATCGTGGAAACCCTTGGTGACTATGGCCCAAGCATAAAGCAGGCCGATATATTAGTGGAATATGTACGTGAGCGCCTCTCTCGCTCCATCGTGCGCGCCTACATTGACCATACGGGAGGCCTCTCGGTGCTCACATTGGATCAAAACGCGGAGCGCACCGTGCAAGAAGGTATACGTCAAACAGAAGGGGGCACGTTCCTCTCTTTGAACCCCGTGGTAGCCCAAAAGCTTATTCAAAGCATCAACGCTGCCGTGGAAAATGCGGTAATGGCAGAAGGACAGCCTGTACTCTTGGCTTCGCCGGTTGTGCGCCCACATTTAGCGCAACTTGTGACACGTTTCTTACCCTCGGTACCAGTTATCTCCCAAGCTGAAGTACCAGCGGATATTCATTTGCAATCTGTGGGTATAGTAGGAATTGACTAATGCATGTAAAAACCTATACCGGCCCGAATACGCAAGAAGTACTTGCCCAAATTAAGGAAGAACTGGGCGCTGATGCGGTCATCCTCAGCAGCCGCAGCTTTCGCAAAGAGGGCGTGCGTCTTCATGAAGTGACAGCAGGCATCGAACGCTTGACAAATGTCAATGCGTTGACACCCGAAGGCATGGCTCTTGAAAATATACGACCGGGCAGCGCAGGCACATTGGCAGCGCGCACCGACGGCGGACGCAGCCGTGATATGGGCGATGGCATAAATCCCCAAAGCGGCCGCGGCCACACGAGCGGACTTGACGGGGCAGCCGCTTTAAGCGCGCTCTCAAATGGCATGTCCAACATGTTTGCCACAGGCACGCCGGGCATGCCCAATCCTCCGGGATGGAGCGAGTGGCATAAGGAGTGGCTACAGATTAAGGAGCATCTTTTTGCTCTTATGAAGCCGTCCATTCAGCTGGAGCGCTTGACGCCTCGTCAGCGTGTGGCCTTGGAGTATTTGCAACGCGAAGGCGTGTCCGATGTGGTGGCCTTGGAATTATATCGTCGCCTTCTTTTGGCACCCGGCGCTTCCGTGCTCGCATCGCTCAGCGAACTTGTGCCTGTATTGTCGTGGGACAAGGATAATTGGGAGCAGCGCATCCAGTGTTTCGTGGGGCCGTATGGTGTGGGAAAAACCACGACAGCTCTGCGCATGGCTCTTGCATTAAGAGCACAGAATGCGGATATGCGCATCGCCTTCATCAATGCGGACTGTCAACGCGGCAACGGACGCCTTATTCTGCGCCACTGGGCAGAACTTTCCGACTTTGCCTATGTGGAAGCGCAAGACAGAGAGGGCATGGAAAAAGCTCTCGTTTCCCAAGCGCATGTGGACAAGATTTTTATTGATATGCCGGGGATTACGCAAGAAACGACGCTGGCAGCTCAATACGCGCTCCTTGGCATAGGAGGCGAGCTTTCCGGGCAAAAAGCCACCCATGTGGTTTTGTCGCCTACCTATGACAGCACACAGTTGGCGGCATTCTTGCAACGCTATGCACCGGACGGCGCCGGCAGCCTTGTATGGGGTAAACTTGACGAGTCCATCGGCTACGGCGCGTTGGTAAACGCGGCTGTGGCCTGCGGTTTGCCCGTATCGGCATTATCCTTTGGGGCGGAACTTCGAGGCACGCTTGTGCCTGCTACGGAGTCACTTTTATGGCGGTTGATTTTCAAGAGACAGCTCCCTGCGTAATTTGAGGCAGAGAGTATAAACGAGAAGACAGAAAGCGTATTGTTTTAACGGAGTATTTATGAGTGATAACTTCCCTCTGGTTGTGTCCATTACTTCAGGTAAGGGCGGTGTTGGCAAAACCAATATGTCTGTGAACCTTGCCGTGGCCTTGGTCAAACATGGCAAACGTGTGGTGCTTATTGATGCTGACCTTGGACTTGCCAATGTCGATGTGCTCCTTGGCCTTACGCCCAACAAAAACTTGTTTCACCTTTTCCAAGAAGAATCGACTATTGACGATATTCTTTTTCCCACGCCCTATGGCTTTTCTATCCTGCCGGCCTCGTCCGGCATGAGTGAGATGCTGGCTTTAGACACAGGCCAGAAATTGGAGCTTTTGGATGCTGTGGATGTGCTTGAGGAAAAGGTGGATTACTTGCTTGTGGATACGGGCGCAGGCATCAACGACACAGTTTTGTATTTTAATCTGGCAGCGCAGGAGCGGCTCATTATTTTGACGCCGGAACCCACATCGCTCACAGACGCCTACGCGCTTATCAAGGTGCTCAAGTCAACGCACGGCGTCGAGCATTTTAAGGTGCTCATCAACCTTGCTCGCGACATGCGCTCTGCAAAAAATGTTTTTAGCAGACTGCACCAAGCCTGTGAGAATTTCTTGAGCGGCGTTTCCTTGGATCTTGTGGGTATTATTCCGCATGACACGACTGTCAGACAGGCGGTTGTGCAGCAAACACCGCTTTTGATTCATGATCCGGACTGTGCGGCGGCTGTTGCCATTGATAACCTCGCAAAGGATATGTTGGATTGGGAGGTGCCCAAGCGCCTCGACGGCAACATCAAGTTTTTCTGGAAGCGTTTGCTCTTTCAGCAGTAGTTCACAAGAAGTTTAGTCGTCGTCCACGTTGAGGCGAGTTCGGGGCATTGATACAGGATATGCGCGCCCCTTTAGGAAGGAGGAAAACATGAGCGGATTAAGAGTCAAAAAGCAGCAACTTCCACCGTGGGAAGCAATGGAGGAAGGCAGTGTTGTTTGGTGTGATTTTTCGCCCGCCGAACAAGAAAGCATCGTGCGCCATTATGCGCCCAAAATTCGCTTCCTTGCCCTGCGTCTCAAAGCAAAACTGCCCAAAAATGTCGAACTCGGTGAAATGATCAGCGCCGGAACCCTAGGGCTTATGGAAGCACTTGGCAAGTTCCAGCCCACCCTTGGAGTGCGCTTTGACACCTATGCAGAAAACCGCATTCGCGGCGCCATGCTTGATGAATTGCGCAAACTCGACTGGTTCCCGCGCTCCTTGCGTCAAAGAGTCCGTCAACTTGAAGAAGGCATCCGCACCATCGAAAACATTCACGGGCGCACGCCAACAGAAGAAGAGCTGCAAGCCATCACCAATCTCAGCCTCGCTGAGGTTCGCCAAGGGCTTGAGGCTTTGCAAAACCAGCTGTGGGTTTCCTTGGACGCTGTGCAAGAATCTGTACTTAGTGAAGCCAATATCACGGATGAGCCTTTCAAGCTCCTTGCTGCGCAAGAGATGGTCGAGCGCCTTGCCCCTCTCATAGACACATTAACGCCGCGGGAAAAACTTGTGCTCTCACTCTATTATACTGAAGAACTCAACATGCGCGAAACAGCGGAAGTTATGGGAATTACAGAGGGACGCGTGTCTCAGCTGCACTCTCAGGCTCTGCGCCGCTTGAGACAAGAATTTTTTAATCACTATGGATTGACAGAACGATAACTTTGAGCGAAAAGTTTATCCATTTGAAATTTATCGTTTAATTTGTTTGTTTTGTATACTAGATTTTTTTTCAAAAAACATGTACACACGTTGGACAGGCGTGCTCTAGAGCACATGGACTTTCATTTAAACTTCTGCAACGAAGGGGATGGTAATGGGTTACGATTTAAACATGCGTATTCTTGTGGTCGACGATTTTTCCACCATGCGTCTTATTGTGCGCAACATTTTACGCCAACTTGGCATGAACAATGTCGTAGAAGCAGACGATGGCGTGGCAGCATGGGACGTGTTGAACCGTGAAAAAATTGATTTTGTTGTTTCCGACTGGAACATGCCTAATATGACAGGCATCGAACTTTTGCGCAAAGTACGCGACAGCGAAGAGTTTGCAGATATGCCCTTCCTTATGGTAACTGCGGAAGCACAACAAGAAAATATCTTGGAAGCTGTGCAAGCAAAGGTTTCCAACTATATAGTAAAACCATTTACTGCCGATACAATGAAGCAGAAGATAGACAAGATTTTCCCCTAAGTTATAAGCTTAAGGGAAAGACAACGCCTTCCGCCTCTTGCCGCCATGCGCATAAATACCATGCGTACAAATGACAAGTGAGCATATGGGGCGGAGCGTTGTGCCTTCTATCTTGGCAGTGTGCAACGGACAGATTTTTTTTAATTTTTGCAGCTCCTGTGGCAAACTCGGGACGTGGTGAGGTAGCTTATGTCAAACGCTCAAGAAAAATCGCAGTCGCAAAATGGCGGCGTTGAGGTTGAAGTAAGCGCCAGAGCTGAACAAAAGGTTGCTCTCGACATAGAGGACGCCGATTTTCTCAAAGATGAGGAGGAGGCACCACCACCACCGCCCCCCTCTTTGTCGGAAGAAAAAGCGCCTGTCGAAGAAAAAAAGAAAAGCAAACTGGTGCCTATGATTGGTGCTGTTGTTCTCCTCGTCGCCATTGCCGCGGCTGTGTGGTGGTTCTTCCTACGCACACCTCCGCCGCCGGAAGTAGAACCGGAAATCATCGTCGTCCCGGATGCGCCTGCTCCCGCAGGACCTAGCGAGTTCATCGTCTCCTTTGAGCCTTATTGGGTGCCCTTGCCAGACAACAAGCAAGATGGCAAGGATGGCGAAGTATTCCTGATTTGTAAATTTGCCATTGTCACAGAAAATGAGCAGCTTATGTTGGAAGCACAGAACAAAATGGTGCTCTTGCGTGACGCCGTATACTATTATTTAGTGAATAAACCTTATCACTTTCTCATAGACCCAGCCAATGTGCCCACCATCAAAAAAGACCTTGCGTCAGTTTTCAGTGGTTATTTGGCAAGCGGAAAAATTGATGATATGCTTTTCGAGAGTTACTTAGGCACAGAATAAGGAAAACCGTGACTTGATCGGATTTTTGTTCTTAGACAAAAAACTTTGAGAAGCACCCAGCATATCAAGATATATAAGCGTTTCACAGGGTGAGTCTGGCGCAGGCAAAGGGCAAAAAGGCGTTAAATCAGCCTTCCTGAGAACGCGTGCCCAAGGCTTGACAGAAATACGTGAAAAGTGCGACGAAGAGCGAGTATATCCTTTTCTTACAAAGGAACAGGCGCCTTCAAAGAAATGCCTTACATAACACGTGCTCCTAACCATTGGGAGGCTTTATGATTGATGCCACCGTTGCTGTGCTCTATGCACAAACAAATTTGACGTCGCGCGCGGCGCACGAAGCGGCCGTGACCCCGCAATCAGCGCTTGCCATGTCGCGCGCCATCGCTCAAGAAATGTCTAAGCAAGAACAAAAGCAAGTGCAATCGCCGGAACCGGGCGTAGAAGCACGCATTGCCGGCGAAGGAGACAGGCGCAACGGCGGCGGCAACACCGCCTCCGGCGGACACAGAGGCGCACACGACGGCGACAGCTTCGACGATGCCGACGCGCAACAAGCGCCCAAGGACAGGCACATTGGCAATCTTTTAAATGTCAAGGTGTAGTCGTTTTATTTTATTTTGTTTTATTTCGGTTTGTTTTTCTGAAAGGCTTGTGGGGGGAAACTTTTTTTAGGGAAAAAAAAGT
>CAYJGA010000046.1:0-9454 GCA_964369255.1 uncultured Desulfovibrionaceae bacterium | reverse complement strand
AGTTTTCCCCCAAGAAAAAAATAAAAACAAAAAAAGTTTTCCCCAAACCCCTTTCAAAAAAACAAATCGGAATACAGCACAACGCATTAAATCAGTATTTCCTTATATAGGGATTTTGGAGAAAACATGCTTGTTTCATTGGGAATTTTCCTTGCATGCGGCGCTGTTGCCGGCGTTTTTGCAGGGCTTTTGGGCATTGGCGGCGGAGTTATCATTGTTCCCATTCTGACATTTGTCTTCCCGCTTATTGGTGTGCCTGCGCCTCTTGTACACCATTTGGCGCTGGGGACATCCTTGGCAAATATTATTATCACCTCCTTTTCCAGCGCCCGTGCGCATCATAAGCACGGGGCTGTGCGCTGGGAGATTGTGAAGGATATTACGCCGGGCATCATTATCGGGACATTCTTGGGCGGCATCATCGCATCCCATTTGCCCTCGACATTTTTAAAAGCTTTTTTTGCCTGCTTTCTCTATGTGGTCGCCATTGAAATGCTCATAGGGAAAAAACCGCAGGGAACGCGTCAAGTGCCGGGCATGTGGGGCACGAGTGCTGTGGGCAGTGTCATAGGTATGCTCTCCGGCTTTGTGGGCATCGGCGGCGGAACTATGTCCGTGCCATTTATGACATTTTGCAGTGTGCCCATGCGCACCGCCGTGGCCACGTCTGCGGCCATTGGTTTTCCCATTGCTGTTTCGGGGACGCTTGGCTATATTATCGGCGGCTTTCATGTGGCAGAGTTGCCTTCCGCCACCCTTGGCTATGTCCACTTGTGGGCGCTTTTAGGCTTGGGTGTGGCAGGATTTTTGACGGCGCCCCTCGGCGCAAAGCTGACGCACACACTGCCTGTGCCCGTGCTCAAACGCTTTTTTGCTGTTTTCTTACTTATTGTGGCGACGCGCATGGTGTGGAGCCTGCTCTAGGCGCATTTGACGAAAGCGCCTAAGTTTTTTTTATAAAAGGAATACTTATATGCCTCTTCAAAGAACACATAATCCAAGACTTGCGCAGTCTGTTTGGTGGAATCTTTTTCTTATCACTCTTGGCAGTGCGGTCTATGCGCTTGGCATCCAAGCCGTGGCGGTGCCCCATGAATTTTTATCCGGCGGCATCATGGGCGTCGCCATGCTCGTGTGGTACGAACTCCATTGGCTGACAGTACCTGTGTGGTACTTCATTTTGTGCATACCCATCTCCATTCTTGGCTGGTTTATTGTCGGGCGCATCTTCTTGCTCTACTCCATGTATGGCATCCTGTGTACGTCCCTTTTCGGCTATGTTTTCACCTTCGAGTTCCCCATACAAAACGAACTCTACGCCGCCGTCCTTGCGGGTATCTTCACAGGCTTTGGCAGTGGTATCATGTTGCGCAGTCTTGGCAGTGGAGGTGGCACCGACATCATCGCCGTGGCACTGCGGGAGCGTTGGAATATTTCTGTGGGCATGTTCAGCTTCAGCTTTAATGCCTGTCTCTTTTTGACAGGCATATTTACAGTGTCGCTGGACAGAATTATTGTGTCCACCATCATGATTTTTATTTCTGCCTATGTGCTGGAATATGTGCTCAGTCTCTTCAGCAGGCGAAAGCTTGTCTTTATCATCTCCGACCATGGTGAAATGATTTGTGAATCCATTATGATGTTGCACAAATTCGGCGCGACGCTTCTGCGAGGCAAAGGCGGCTACCTAGGCAATGATCGCGAAATCCTCCTCACAGTCACGAGCAACACTGCTCTAAAAGAACTAGAAAATATCGTTTTCAATATCGACCCCAACGCCCTCTTTGTGGTGGAAAACACCTTCTATGTGTCCGGCGGTCAGTTTTCGCGGAAGATTTACAAATAATGTTGTTTTTCTGAAAAATTTGTGGGAGGGGGGAAGACTTTTTTTCTAAAAAAGTTTTCCCCCAAGAAAAAAACTTAAAAAAATAAAAACAAAAAAGTCTTCCCCAAACCCCTTTCAAAAAATCAAATAAGAACCTTGCCCCTTGCCTCTTGTGGGAGCGTGCTTATTTTATAGGTACTCGTGAATTTTTTGACATATAAACCACAGAGCAGCACATGACAGAGAAAAACGACGAACATACTCAAGACAAGACTCAGGAAAAGGCGCAAGAAAAACAGTCGCGACTTGAAAACGCGTCCAGTTTTTGGCGTGACAAACAACATAAAGACCTTGTTTTCTACCTTGTTATTGCCATATTCTTCTTAGAACTGGTGGTAGGAGGCGTGGCCTTTTTCTACGGAGTCATACATGCCAAGCCCGGTGTGGACGGCATGCCGCCGCAATTCCAGTTCCCGTGGCTTGCCTATATTATCGCGGCCGTGGTCGCCCCCGCTGCGCTTATTTTAATAGTACACATGGCGGGCGTTGGCCTTTTTCGCACAATCAAGGGAAAGAATGCCGAGGAGGAAGAAGCGTGGCAAGCGGCTTTGCCGCAGCGCTTGCGCAAAGTCTATGTCTTCATCAACGGCGCCCCCACCATGGTGCTCTTGTTGGGCTTGCTCTTCCTTGGTGTTGCGCTCTTCTATGTGGATGGCGCCATCGACGTGCTCATGCATGTGGCGGGGCGCATGGAGAAATATATCCCGTGGATTGTCGGCGGACTTGTGGCGGCGTGGTGCGTCTCGCGCATAGGACGCGTGTGGTTTACCTATCGCACACGGCGCATGGAGGAAGAATTTGCTTTCCGTAGGCAAATATTTGAAACTACAGGACAGATTATCGTTGATAAGAACAGTCGTCAGCTTCCGCCCGCCTACGAAGACGCGCCTAAGGCCATTGAGAGCGACGACGACGCGGACGTCGTAGACACCACTGTCGTCACACACGACGCGCCCAAGTCATAATTTTTTTTGAAAGGGCTTTGGGGAAAAGTTTCCCCCTGTCGGAAGTCATAGAAACAGTCTGCCAAGGAGGCATTATGCCGCTGGTACTCGGTTCCGCGGGGCATATTGACCACGGAAAAACATCGCTTGTGCGCGCGCTCACAGGTATCGATTGCGACCGCCTCGAGGAAGAAAAGCGTCGGGGCATCACCATCGAGCTGGGCTTCGCCCATTGCCTGATGCCCAACGGCGAGCGACTGGGCATAGTCGACGTTCCAGGCCATGAGCGCTTTGTAAAGAACATGGTGGCGGGGGCTGGGGGCATTGATTTTGTCATGCTTGTCATCGCCGCCGATGAGGGTGTTATGCCCCAAACGCGAGAGCATCTTGAAATTTGCAGCCTGCTCGGCATCCGACACGGCTTTGTGGCACTGACAAAGATTGATATGGTGGATGAGGCATGGATTGAGCTTGTCACAGAAGACATAAGCCTCTTTCTCGAAGGAACCTTCCTTGAAGGCGCGCCTATCTTGCCTGTGTCATCCGCCACAAAAGAAGGGCTTGATGCTGTTAAAGCACACATATTTGAAACAGCCGCAACATTGGCACCACAGCGCGAAAGCAGCGTCTTTCGCCTCCCTGTAGACCGTATTTTTACTATGAAGGGTCATGGCACTGTCATCACAGGCACTGTCATTGCGGGCGCTGTGAATGTGGGGGATGAAGCCGTCTTCATGCCGGACGCGCTTCCCACACGCGTACGCAGTTTACAGTGGCACGGGAGCAGTGTCGAACAGGTTGGCGCGGGGCAAAGGTGCGCTGTGAATGTGCAGCATGTCGATGTTGACGCCGTCCAGCGCGGCGCCGTCCTCGCTCATACGGGAACCCTTTTCCCGTCGCATCGCTGGCTTGTTATGTTGCAAAGCCTCAAATCCGCACCGCGAGCACTGCGTTCGCGCACAGAAGTTCACTTCCACCACGGCGCCCGTGAAGTGGCAGCACGACTGTATTTTTTTGACCGCGACCGCTTGCAACCCGGCGAATCCGCGCTCACAGAGGTTCGTTTCACAGAGCCTATGGTGGGCGTTTGTGGCGACCGTTGCGTCGTGCGTGCCTATTCTCCCTTGCGCACTGTTGCAGGGGGTGTTCTCATTTCTCCACTGGACATGCACATCCGTCGTAAAGACGCAGACTTTGAGCAACGCTTCGCCCTTTTGTCCTCTATTCAACAAGAGTTGGAGCATATCCACAGTGCAGACTCTCTTGTCGCCTTGACGCAAAAGCAGCTCTTTCTCGCGGGTATCAAGGGACTCAGCTTTGCACAGCTCATGGTGCTTACCAACGCCCATACAAAGAATTTGGAAAAGGCGCTTCAAAGTCTCGCTAATAAGGGGCACGCCGTCTGCTTTGACAAGGATGAAAGGTGTTGGATTCATGGCGATGCTTTTACCAAGCTCATGGATGTGTGCCTCGCACAGGCCGCACATTTCCATCAACGCGACCCCCTCAAGGCAGGTATGGCGCGGGGTGTTCTGTGTACGGAGCAAAAAGCCAAGCTCGCGCATATGGTCATAGAACGATGCCTCCGCGCAGGGCGCCTCGTCGCTGAAGGCGATGTTTTGCGCCTTGCCAGTCACACAGTGACTTTGAACAGCAATGACACGCAGCTCAGACAAGGCCTTCTCGACGCACATGAAAAAGCCGGACTCACGCCGCCGAACCTCAAAGACGTCGTGGAGAGCTTAGGTGTGGATGCCAAACATGCTGCGCCTGTGCTAAAAATTTTGGTGGATGAAAAAAAGCTCGTGAAAGTCAAGGATGGTCTCTACTACGCAACGCCCGTCATGGAGGATATTTGCGAAAAGGTGCAACAATGGTTTACGACCCACGACGACCTTGACCCCGCCGGACTCAAGGAAATTCTCGGTGGAATTTCACGGAAATACCTTATTGCCCTGTTAGAATACATGGACAGAGAGCGCCTCACCCTGCGCGTTGGCGACAAAAGGCAGTGGCGCGGCAAGGCGCAGAATATCTAGTGCGCTGTCTTTTCTAAAAGTTTTTTTGAAAGGGATTTGGGGAAAACTTTTTTCTTTTTTTCTTCTTTTTTTCTTGGGGGAAAACTTTTTTTTCCTAAAAAAAGTTTTCCCCCCACAAGCCTTTTCAAAAAACCTTAACTCTACAGCTGTAATACTAGAATAACTACCCCTTGCCGACGCAGAAGTAGGCAAAACCATGGCTTGCCAGCGTTTCGCCGGAATAGAGATTGCGACCGTCAAAAAGGATGGGTGCGCTGAGACTGGCCTTGATGCGGGCAAAGTCGGGGTTGCGGAACTGGTTCCATTCGGTCACGACGAGGAGGGCGTGGGCGCCGTCGCAGGCTGCGTATTGCTCGTCTACGAGGGTGACGCGTTCATTGTCGGCGAGGAGTTGCGCGGCGTTTTCGTGTGCGACAGGGTCAAAGGCGCGGATGTTCATGCCTTTTTCTGTGAGTTCCTTGATGATGGTGAGGGAAGCGGCTTCGCGCATGTCGTCGGTGTTGGCCTTAAATGCCAATCCCCAGAGGGCGAGGGTCTTGCCCTTGATGCCGCCTTGGTCTGCGAAGTATTCTTCTATGCGTGTGGCCATGCGCTTTTTCTGACGCGCGTTCACATTTTCTACGGCGTTCAGCAGCTCGGGGGTGACCCCGGCCTCTGTCGCTGTGTAGATGAGTGCTTTGACGTCTTTCGGAAAGCAGGAGCCGCCGTAGCCTACGCCGGGATAGATGAATTGATAGCCGATGCGCGAATCGGAGCCGATGCCTGTGCGCACATCGCGCACATCGGCGCCGACGCTTTCGCATATGGTGGCTATTTCATTGATGAAGGAAATTTTTGTGGCGAGCATGCAATTGGCGGCGTACTTTGTCATTTCAGCGCTGCGCACGCTCATGACGATGAGCTTGTCGCGGGTGCGGGCGAAAGGAGCGTAAAGTTCGCGCATGAGGTTTGCGGCTTTTTCGGACGCGGTGCCGATGACGACGCGATCGGGCTTCATGAAGTCAATGATAGCATCGCCTTCCTTGAGAAATTCGGGGTTGGAGACGACTTCAAAGGAGATGCTTGTTTCGCGTTCCACAAGTTCGCGGGCGATAATGGCGCGCACCTTGTCGGCGGTGCCCACGGGAACAGTGGATTTATCCACGACAACAAGCTCTGTTTGCATATATTTGCCGATGCTTGAGGCAACGCTTTCTACGAAGTCGAGGTTGCAGGAACCGTCGTCACCGGAGGGCGTGCCCACGCAAATGAAGGCGACATCTGCGCTCTGTAGGCCGTCTTCGAGGGAAGTGGTGAAGATGAGGCGTCCGTCCTTATGACTGCGGCGCACCATATCTTCGAGGCCTGGCTCAAAAATATGGACGCGTCCGGCGTTGAGGCTGTCCACCACATGGGGGTTTACGTCAACGCACACGACATTGTTGCCCATTTCTGCAAAGCAGGCGGCGCTTACAAGTCCCACATAGCCGGTGCCAATAATACAAAGATTCATAGAGTCCTCAAGGAATTTGCTGAGAATGTTCTCAGTTTTTTTACCATTGCGAGTGGCGTGTTTTCGGTGTATTTTCTTTTCAGAGAACGCTTAAATGCGTACTTTCATGCTCTTATACCTCAAGAGCGACAACATAATACTTTTTTCACACAAGGATTGCAACGAAAATATGATTTGCGGCATTGGTATAGATATGGTGGAAATTGCGCGTATTGCGCGTTCGTTGGAGCGCTTTGGAGCGCACTTCATCCAAAAAATCCTTGCTCCTGAAGAAATAGCACATTTGACCGACATCGGCGATATGGGCATTTTGCCGGATATGCAGCGAGGTCGTCAAGTGTCGTCAAAAATCGCCCCGGAGATTACAGCAGGCATGACACCGAAGATTACACCACGCCTTGCAGCAAGAATTGCAGCGCGTTTTGCGGCAAAGGAAGCGGCGGGTAAGGCGCTTGGTACGGGGCTTGCCGTGGGCTTGCACAACATCCATATATATAACTTGCCCACAGGACAGCCGCACATCCAATGCTTTGGCGCGGCGGCGCAGAAAATGCATGACATGGGCGCTGTGCGTGTCCATGTGAGCTTGAGCCATGAGCGCGGTCATGCTGTGGCGATGGTGGTACTTGAGGGTGCGTGAGCTTACTTGAAGGCGAGGTGTCAAAAAAACATGGCTTAGATTTTGCAAACATGCCTTTAGGGAAAACCCCATCGAAGGAGAATTGTCATGTTTATGACTGTACGAAACATAAAAGTGCTGAGTTCTGTGTGTTTGCTGTTGCTTTTGGCGCAGTTTAGCCTCTTCATTGCCCCTGCGCAGGCCGTGCGCTTGAAGGACATTGCCACCTTTTCCGGAGTGCGTGACAACCAGCTCATCGGCTATGGCCTTGTCGTCGGTTTGAGCGGAACAGGCGACAAAACCGGCTCTGTATTTACCACATCATCCGTGGCAAATATGATGGATCGCATGGGTGTGGGGGTAGACCCGACCAAGTTGAAAGTCAAAAATGTGGCGTCTGTCATGGTGACGGCGCGCATGCCCGTTTCTGCAAAGCCCGGCACACGCCTTGATGTGACCGTCTCTTCTGTGGGCGATGCCACATCCCTCTTGGGCGGCGTGCTTTTGCAGACAACGCTCAAGGGTGTGGACGGCAAAACCTATATGCTGGCGCAAGGTTCGCTGACTGTGGGCGGTTTTTCTGCCGGCGGCGCGGCGGCGAGTACGCAAAAAAATATCGCCACTGTAGGCATCATCCCCGGCGGTGGCACTGTGGAGCGGGGTATCCCCTTTCAATTCAACGACCAAGACAGTTTGACAGTGAACTTGCGCGTAGCAGATTTTAGCACAAGCCAGCGCATTGCGGAGAGTCTCAATGCTGCCATGGGCGGCCCTTTTTCCAACGCAACGGACGCCTCCACAGTGAAAATCCAAATTCCTCCGCAATATCGTAACAACATGGTGCCACTCTTGGCATCCCTTGAAAATATTGAAGTGTCGCCCGACTCGCCTGCGAAGGTGGTTGTGGATGAGAAGACAGGCACAGTGGTGCTTGGGCGTCATGTACGCATTTCTCAGACGGCTGTGGCGCACGGCAACTTGCAAATCACCGTGCAAGAAACGGAACAAGTTTCACAGCCCGGCCCCTTCTCCAGCGGTCAGACAGTGGTGACACCTGAAACAGAAGTGAATGTTCGCGAAGAAAATCGTCACCTTATGCTGGTAGAAGGCGCCACACTGCAAGAGCTTGTGGACGGCCTCAATGCCATTGGCGCCACCCCGCGCGACCTCATATCCATCCTGCGCACCATGCAGGTTTCCGGTGCGCTGCACGCAGCCTTGGAGGTTATCTGATATGTCAGTTTCACCACTTGATATGACGCAAACCCAAAGCAAGATGCAAGCCCAAGGTGTGGAATTACAACAACGCACCCTCGGCAATTTGAACGGAAGCAACCTCAGCGACGCAGAAAAGAGCGAAAAGCTGCGCGAAGCCTGCGAGGGCTTTGAGTCCATCTTCATCCAAAAGATGTGGCAACAAATGCGCGCCACAGTGCCACAGGAAAACCCACTTGTGGGGCGTGAAGAAAAGTTCTGGCAAAGCATGTACGATCAGGAACTGTCAAAAAAGATGGCGTCGTCCGGCGGCATTGGCTTGGCGGAAATGATGTACGAACAGCTTTCCCGCAACCTTGTTTCTGCCAGCAGCAATGCGGCCTCTGCGGTGAGTCGTACTGCGGGCACGAACAGCGGCTTTGATATTGACGCTGTGCCTCTTATGCCTCGTCAAGAAATTCCGCCCATGGCGACTTCCCATCAAGGCGCAGAACAGGGCGAAAAGAATAGCACGAGCGTAGGCAATAGTGTCGCGTCAATTTATGACGGCGCAGCACCGCAAGTGGGCGACGAAGGCGCAGGACACACAGGAACAACACAAGCCCATGTATTTACGACAAATCAGCCGGCGAATCAGCAGCCATATCCGCAAGGCGGCGTGACACCTGTGCAACAAGTGATGCAAGGCTTGCAGCAAAAGCAAGCGGCGCACGCTGGCATGAACGCGTATGCGACCAATGGTGTGGCTCAGGCGCAAAATGTGGAATTTCAAGTGAGTTCTCAAGGTGGCGGCGGTGTGGTACCACAGACGCCGCATGTGGTGCGCACGACATACACGACGAACATGCCACAAAATGCTGACAAGCGTGGTGAGTCGGTGCATCGGGAGGTTGTGCGTAACTTGCACGCGGGACAGGCGCCGACACAAGCTCCTACACAAGTTCCGGGTCAACTGGCAGGTCAAGTGGCCTCTGCCAATAATATGTACAATGGCAATGCACCTGTTCTCACTGCACCGCCTACGACTGGCGTTCCGGCGGGCGCTATGCCAATGGGAACTATGCCAATGGGAACTATGCCAGTGGGAACTGTGCCTACGGGAGCTGTGCCTACGGGAGCTGTGCCTACGGGAACTGTTCAGGCAGGAGCTGTTCAGGCAGGGACTGTTCAGACGGGTTCAGTGCCAGCCGCCGCAACACCCGCAGCGCCTACACATTCGGTGACGCCTACACATTCGGTGACGCCTATAAATTCGGTAAC
>CAYJGA010000045.1:0-9513 GCA_964369255.1 uncultured Desulfovibrionaceae bacterium | reverse complement strand
GCTTCATGGTAAAGGGGATTGCCTCTATTTCAAGCTTCCCGGCTTCAATCTTTGAAAAGTCGAGAATATCGCTGATAATGCGCAGTAAATTATTTGCGGAATAGAGCGTCTTACTCACATACTCTTGCTGGTCTTTTTGTAAGTCAGTGGCATTAAGGAGATGGAGAAGCCCCAAGATGCCATTCATGGGCGTGCGTATTTCGTGGCTCATATTGGCAAGAAATTCGCTTTTTGCCTTTGTGCTCTGCTCTGCCAAATCTCGTGCCTTGAGCAAATCCTCTCCAACAGCGTGTATTTCATTGAGCATTGTTTTGAGTTCGCGTAAATCACGCAGATATTCCACGGCAATTTCTTCGCCGTGGAATGTGGAGCGGATGAGCGTAATCTCTACGGGCAAGGGATTGCCTTGCAGGTCTTGGTACATCCATTCAAAGTGCAGATAGCCTTGTTCAAAGAGTGTACTGATGTAGTCTTGGATACGCTCTTCGGAATTTGTTCCGTCAGGCTGTAAAGTCGGGGAAAGCTCCTTGTATCTCTCGATGACTTCGTCCTTGCCGGTGGCATTGAAGAGCTTTACTGCGGTGTTATTGCAATCAAACAGTTCGTTTTGCTTATTCCAGAAGGTCACCGCCATGGGCATGGTGTTGAGTATGACCTGTCGCAGCTCCATGGCGTCGGAGGCGGCTTTTTGGCTTGCCTTGAGTTCGCGTAGATCCTTTGTGTAGCCGACAACAATATCCTCACCGCGAAATGTCTTGCGTATGAGGGTGATTTCGCAGGGAATGAGGTCGCCGTTCAGCTTTTGGTGCAGCCATTCAAATGTGCATTCGCCCTTTTCAAAGGCTTCGTTCATATATTCCACCGCTATTTGAGCGGAACGGCGTCCATTTGGTTGAAATTCCGGAGAAAGCTTATGAAAGTTTTCAAGATACTCTTCCGGTGTTTCTAAGTCAAAAAGATGCGCGGCGGCGCGGTTTGAGGCGATATTTTGGCGTTGATTGTTCCAGATGCTTGCTCCGAGGGAGATAGTATCCAGCATAATTTCTATATATTCTGCGGCTTCTGCGGCTTTTTTCTGGCTTTCTTTGAGTTCGCGCAAGTCGTGGGTATAGCCGACGACAATATCTTCACCGCGATATTTTTTGCGTATGAGCGTAATTTTGCAAGGAACGGGTTCGCCATTGAGTTTTTGGTGCATCCATTCAAATTTGCATTCGCCCTTTTCAAAAGCTTCACGAATATGCGCGAGCGCCTTTTCCATGGAGGGTTGCCCATCCGGCTGAAATTTTGGCGAGAGGTCGGCGAATTTTTCAAGATATTCAGTTGGACTGCTCAAATCAAAAAGTTCGGCAGCGGCGCGGTTTGAGGCGATGTTTTGAAAGTCCTTGTTCCAAATATTTGCAACGAGTGAAATGGTATCGTGCATTATTTGAATGTATTCTGCGGCCTCTGCGGCCTCTTTTTTGCTGGCCTTGAGGTCGCGAACGTCCTTTGTGTAACCAACGACAATATCTTCGCCACGATATTTTTTGCGAATAAGCGTAATCTCACAAGGGATGGGCTCGCCATCAAGCTTCTGGTGAAGCCACTCAAACTTGCACTCGCCCTTTTCAAAGGCCTCGCGTATATGCGCACGCGCCTTCTGCATGGACGGCTGACCGTCGGGTTGCAGTTCCGGCGAAAGTTCGGCGAAGCGTCTGAGATATTCTTCCGGGCTATTTAAAGCAAAAAGCTTTGCGGCGGCGCGGTTTGAGGCGATATTCTGGTAATCCTTGTTCCAAATATTTGCCCCAAGGGATATGGTATCGAGCATTATCTGTAAATACTCCGCGGCCTCGGCGGCTTCTTTCTGACTGGCTTTTAACTCCCTTAAATCTCTTGTATAGCCGACAACAATGTCCTCGCCTTGAAATGTCCTGCGAATGAGCGTAATTTCACATGGCACAGGCTCTGCGTTCAGTTTCTGATGAAGCCATTCAAACTTGCATTCGCCCTCATCAAAGGCTTTTTGGATATATGCGATGGCGGCCTGCGTGGAGAGTCGTCCGTCAGGTTGGCGTTCTGGCGAAAGCTCTGAGAATTTTTGGAGATATTCCTCCGGGCTGCTGAGTTCAAAAAGTTCTGCGGCGGCGCGATTGGAGGCTATATTTTGAAAGTCCTTATTCCAAATATTCGCCCCAAGGGAAATAGTATCCAGCATTATCTGTAAATACTCGGCGGCCTCGGCGGCTTCTTTTTGACTTGCTTGCAGCTCGCGCAAATCCTTCGTATAGCACAGGATGACATCTTGACCGGAAAAATGCACACGCTTGAGTGTGATATGCACAGGCACAAGCTCGCCATTATAATCTTGATGCATCCAATTCAGCTGAAAGGCACCCGTTTCAAAGGCGCGGCTCAGAGCATCGCGCCACACAAGCGATGAATCCTCATGCTCAAGTCGCGCGTCATAGGCTGCGTTATTTTTCAGAAAGTCATGCTTTGAAGGGGCCTTCACAAGCTGCAACATGACTTCATTGCAATCAATAATGGCAAAATGCTTATTCCAAAAGGCAATACCCATGGGGCTTGCATCCACCAAGGCTTTAGCGCTTGTTTCCAAGGTGTTTTTTTCGTCAATCATTGCGGAAGCATCCTTTGCTTCGGCAATGTGGATAACAATAATCGACTCCCCTTTAAATTCTATGCACTTTGCGTTATACTCCACGAGCATGGCGCCGCGACGAGGAAAAACATGTGTCCATTCAAAATTATTAGAGCCCTTTTCCACTGTGCGTGCTAAATGCGCTTTGCGCGCTGCAATGGAATTTGTGCCACAAGGTTGTAGTACAGGCGAGCATGAATCGAATTTGCCTGAAAGCTCCTCAATGGTGGAGCACGCGAAAAACTTTAATATGCTTGGGGAAGCATAGAGCAGTTCACTGTCTAACGACCAGCAAAACAAGGGAAAATCTATATCGCGCAAAATATTATATAAAAACTCATCCGAATCAATTTTCTTTACTTTTACCATGAAAATCTCTTTAAAATCCTATTTTATCACACCACACTCACGACACAAGAAGAGCCAGCCAAAGTCAGCGGGAACCCTACAGCATTTTAAAGTCCTCTGCAAGACATTTTCCGCAAAATATAGGAAAAAAGTCAGCTTTTAGAAGAAAGCGCACACGCTCCCCCCAAAGAAAGCTCAAAAAAAAAGCCCTCCAGAAAGAGAGCTTTGCAACGAGAGAAATTTTCAACATAATGCCTTTATGTTCCCTCGAAGGCACCGCCCGAGAGCTTCTTAACAATGCCTGTGGTGGAGAACCCTCGAAGCAAGGGCAGGCTGTAAACCTCACCACCTGCTGCCTGCACCACATCTGCCCCCACAATGTTCTCCACAGACCAATCCCCGCCTTTGACAAGGACATCGGGCATAAGCGCAGATATACAATTATACGGCGTGCTTTCCTCAAAACTTGTCACATAATCCACACTGGCAAGGTAGGAAAGAACAAAGGCGCGCGCGTCCAGAGGCACAATAGGGCGCTCCGCCCCCTTGCCAAGACTGCGCACGGACGCATCACTGTTGAGCGCCACAATGAGCACATCCCCAAGCGCCTTACAGCGCGCCAAAAGGTCTACATGACCGGGATGCACCAAATCATAGCACCCATTGGTGAAGACGACGCGCAGCGAGGGGAGCTGCGCGCGTCTTGCATCCAATTCCTGCACCAAGGCAGGTATATCCCACAAGGGATTATGAGGGAGAATCAATTCTTGCGACATAGGTTTTCGCACTTGCCAAACATCACAAGTTCCAACCAATCATAGGCGAACTCAAGACAATGCTCATCGCTCCCCATGATGGCCTCACAGCGTTCCGTGCTCACCTCTACTTTAGAAAAGATTTTCATATCAGCAAGGAAGGTGCGGAAGCGGTCGAGCTGGTACAGGCACAAAATAATCATCGTAGCCATTTTCGGCGATACAGGCTCATTCGTCGCCTTTATCTTTGCCATGATGCGCATATATCTGTCGTTTGAGTCGTTGTACGGCTCTAGGCCTTGATCCTTGAGCCATTCATGAGCCGTCCACTCCTTGCCCGCATCAAAACCGCGACAGTGCTCTTCTTGAACAATAAAGAAGCGCTCCACCACATTGCCCTTGGCATCCACCTTCGTCCCGCGTCCCAAGGGATAGGTGCGACAGGCGCCCGGCCTGTCCTCATAAATGGAACAGCCGGCGGGGGTCACAAAGGGGCATGGTTCGTCGGGGCTGGATTGCATTTTTAACAAGGGCAGAGGAAAACCCGTATCGGGAAATGTACGCATTTGCACATAATTTTTCAAAAATGCGTCGCTCGCAAGCTCCAAATGACGACACAGGCGCAACACATCATAGGGCGTGAGCGGCAGTGTCAGCTCGGCGCAACATCGGTTGAAGCACGGAACCTTTTCATTACACGCAAAAAGAAAACGGTCTCCGGGTTGAAGCTCTGGCAACGAGTCCAAGAACGCTTCGGAACCGTCCTTTTTTTGTGGCTTTGGGGGTGTGTATGTTTCCATATTATATCACTTTATTAAGGGCATATTCAATAATCCCTTCTGCACCTGCTTCACGCAGGGCAGGAATAAGGTCTCGCACAAGGTCAGTGCCCACAACGGTTTCCACAGAAAGCCACTGCGTATCGCGCAAAGGGGAGACAGTGGGCGAGTTCAGCGCCGGCAAAAGGTCGAGGATGGCGTCAAGGTTGGACGCAGGCGCGTTGAGCTTCAAGCACACAAGGCTTTCCGCATGAAGCGCGCCTTGCAAAAGCAAGTTTATTTGCTCAATTTTTTTCCGCTTTTTTGGGTCTGCCCACGCCTGCTTGTTAGCGATGAGAACCGTATTACTGCTCATGATTTCGTCAATAATACGAAGACCGTGGGCGCGGATGGTCGTGCCCGTTTCCGTCACTTCCACGATACCATCAGCGAGCCCTTCCACCACCTTGGCCTCTGTGGCGCCCCATGAATAGAAGATGGTGACATCAATGCCCTTCTCTTCAAAGTAGCGGCGGGTCATGCCCTTGATTTCTGTGGCAATGCGCTTGCCTGCCAAGTCTTCCGGCTTGTAGTAGGGCGAATCCCCCGCCACTGCCAGCACCCATTGGGCGGGGCGGTTGGATGTCTTTGAATAGACAAGGTCGGAGACCTTGACCACATGGTCAAGGGCGTCCGTTTCCTTGAGCCAATCCAAGCCCGCAAGCCCCACATCGAGGACGCCGTCCATGACATAGCGCCCGATTTCTTGTACACGACACAAGGACGCGCTGATTTCGGGGTCGTTAATGTCAGGAAAATAATTGCGATGCGCCTTGCGGATTTTCCATCCGGCGCGGTCAAAAAGGCTGATGGTGGCATCTTCAAGAGAGCCCTTGGGAACACCCAACTTCAAGAGGGGCTGTGTCATTTGTAGACCTCCTCGGGGTCAAAAACTTTCGGGGCGCACAGTGTCACGACCCCATCTTTAAGTTCACGATAAAAGCAGGTACGATAGCCCTTATGGCACGCAGCGCCGCCTACTTGTTCCACAGAAAGGATGACAGCGTCGCTGTCACAATCAAGACGGATGGCGCTCACGCGCTGTACATGCCCCGACGTCCCTCCCTTATGCCACAGCTTTTGACGACTGCGACTGTGATAATGGGCTTCGCCCGTGGCAAGGGTTTGTTCCCATGCCTCGGCGTCCATCCATGCCAACATGAGCACTTCACCCGACTTCGCATCCTGCGCGATGGCAGCCACAAGGCCGTTACCCTTTTGAAAATCCGGCGTAAAGGCTTCTGTATATTCATTCTTTGTTGTCATATTATATCTACTATGTCATTATACGGGTTGCATCGCCGCGCGTATAAGGCGCACACGCTCCACAATATCCTCCGCACCCACAAGCTCCGACACAAGGGCGCAGCATGTGGCGCCATGCGCGACCACTTCACCAATGTTATGGCGCTTTATGCCGCCAATAGCCACAAAGGGCAAGGAAATATTTTGTGCCACCCAATCAAGATAGGTGAAACCCACGGGCGCGCACACATCTTCCTTTGTTTGCGTCGCAAAAATAGGACCGACGCCTATGTAATCTGCCCCTTGTGCCACAGCCGCCAGCGCTTGCTCGGGGCTGTGCGTGGAAAGGCCGATAATTTTCTGCGCACCCACAAGGCGGCGCACCTCTGTCACGGGCACGTCTTCTTGCCCGACATGGACGCCGTCGGCGTCCACAAGCTGCGCAATATCAATGTGGTCATTCACAATAAAGCATGCGCCCGCTTCTCGGGTCATGGCACGAAGCAGCTGACATTCACGCAGCATGTCGCCCGCTTTCTTCTTTTTCTCGCGATATTGCAAAATCTTTACGCCCGCCGCAAGAAGCGCCGCAGCGACTTCGTGCACGGGTCGCCCAAGGCTCAAGTTGCTGTCCGTCAGAGCATAAATACCTGTTTCATTTGGAAGTATACGCGCCATAGCTACCTCACTTAGCATATTTTATATGTGTCCACACCCGCTTTGCAAGGCTTTGCAAGAGTCTGTGCGGCTGGAATGACACATCTTTCAAAACAGAGGGAAGCGTAAATCCCGCAACGGAGAAATCTTCCGGCTTTTGTAGTGGATATCCTATGTTGACAGGGAAAGCTTGAGGCCACACATGCTCGCCCGCGCCTTGCGCCGTGCGCCACAGCGGAACATGCGCCGCCTCCACGCCAAGAAGAGCATAGAGCGCCGTGTCAAGGCACATGGCATCCGCACTTGCGCCAATACACGCAAGGGGAAAGGCCTCTCCCGCAGACGGCCCCGTTTTGTGCATAGCCACAACACCGTCCGCAAGGGCGGCGGTGGGCGGCAACGCCGCATACATCATAAGAATACTTTGACAGAACTCCTCAAGAGAGCGCCCTTGCACCGCATGCGTTGCGTAAGCCGCATATGCACCCAAACATATTTTTTACTGCCAGCGTCAAGCACATTTGAGAATGCGCCTTCACACGCGGCACAGAAATGACGGCGTCGCTTTCAAGCGCCACACGCGCAATGCCCCATGAACCTCCCCATGAACCTCCCCATAATCCGCATGACCCCGACTGCGCCCTATCTCCTTGCAAGGCGATAGGCACAGGATCTGAAAGATTTTCCACCTTCAAGCCCAAGGGGCGCAAAACGTCCTCCAAGCCGATTGAGCGTGCCACCGCCGGCGCCGCCCCAAAACCTGGCGAGTCCGCCACACGCACACGCACACCCCTGTCCAGCAAGCACACGCACAGCGCTCGAACAATCTCAGGATGCGTGCATGTGAGCGCATGCGCGCGGAGCAAGTTCGGCTTCACAAGTACGCGGCTCCCGCGCGAAAAACACGTATGCGTCAAGAGGCCGCCGTGCTCAAGAACACGCTCGACAGCATCTTGCACACGCGCAGGTGTATACTCATCACAGCCTTGCAAGGCCACAGGAAGGGGCGCGGGCATGGTCGTATTCGTGGTCATGATTTACGAACGCACAGAATGTTGTAGAACAACATTGCCTTGAAAATCGTAAACCGTAAAAACGCCGTCCTCATAAAAAGCATATGAGCGAGGAAAGCCCGATTTTGGCAGGGTCATACTTCCGGGATTCCACCAAATAACATCGCCGCGCGCTTCGCCCACAGGCATATGCGTATGCCCTGTGAGTACGATGGTGCCAGCGGGGATGCCTGAAAAGTCGGGATCGTAGCGCCCAAACATATGCCCATGACACGCAAGGATGGAGCGTCCGTCCGCTTGCACCCACACCTTGTCGCTCAAAGGAAAGGGGAGCACTTCTTCGTCCACATGGGCGTCGCAGTTACCCCGCACTGCCAAGATGTCCGCGCCGCAATCGAGTAAATCCCCAAGCATGTGCGCCACATCCTTGGGCGTGTAGCCGGGCGGCAAGGGATTTCTTGGGCCGTGATACAAATAATCTCCGAGAAGGAGGCAGAGCTGCGGTTTCAGCTCCACGGCCTTTTCGTGTAAGAAGCGCACGCTGTCGACGGCGCCATGAATATCGGAAGCTATGAGGATGCGCATGGGGTCTCTTTTTCTTTATTTTGTTCAGGGCTTAATGGAACAGCCTCTTCCAAGAGCATGATGGGAATATCATCACGAATGGGATACATGACAGCGCAGGCCGCGCAGGTCAGTCCCACATTTTTTTGCACACCGTCTTGTTGCACGCCATCTTTTTGCACATCGGCGTCGCTTTTTTCCGTCTGAAGTGTGACATCTCCATGACACCGTGGACAGGCAAGAATATCTAAAAGTTCTTTTTGCATATATTTTCCTTTTTAAAAATCGCGCTCGGAGTATACAGCACTTGACTTTCAAATGCAATGCGTGAACGTCTGAGAAAAATAGTAAAAAAAGCCGGAAAAAGCGTCAAACACTTTTTCCGGCTTTGGAGCATTTCTGCGCGGCATTCTGATTTGTTTTTCTTGAAAAAAAGTTTTACCCCACAGGCCTTTTAAAAACGCAAAATAAAATGCACCGACTATTGCACACCCTCAAGAATACTCTTGCCCGGCGCGCATGTCACACCAATATTCAAACGAGCCGGCGCAGCAATAAAGGCCATAAAAGCCTCCATGGGTTTCAGGGGCGGCGCAGGCTTTGCGGCGATGGTCAGTGTGCCCGGATTTTTGAGGCACTGCTCAAGAGCGGTAAAATTCGCCTCAGCAAGCTGTGGAAGCACGGCGCGCGCCTGTCCCACTATTTGCGGAACAAGGCCTTTGAGCATATCCGGCGCCGGCACCCCTGTCTCCTTGCTTACAAAGGCAAGCCCCTTGGGCAACAGGCCGCCATCCTCATAACTCACAGTCAGCGCTGTCACAGTACTATTTTCTCCCCAATTTTCCAGTTGCTGCTCAGAGACAGCATCTATGTCGCCGCCGCCAAAAAGGAAGGGAAGAAGGTCGGGAGGCAGGACAAAATCGAGTGTCGCGCGCGCGTCACCACCAGACTCGGAGCCAGAAGCAGAGCTGGCACCCGCGCCAATGGAGATGTCCACAGAGCTGGCCTTGTCTGCAAATAAGTCAAAGCCTAATGAGGCGCTCATGAGCACCTCACCGCCAAGCATACGTTCAAACATGTCCACATCCGCGGGGCTCATACCTAGAAGAGGCAAAGCATGACTAAACTGCTCAAGCGCCACATGCAGATTGGCGAATGTATGCTTTTCGGCGTCCACGTCCGATGTCAAACGCAGCTTCTTAAAAAATACCGACTCAGTCGCGACATCTTTTTCTTGGAAGTTCAGGCGCGCATCTGCAAGAGTCAGAGCTGTTTTATCAAAAAGGTTTGTGCCTGCTCCGGAATGTTGCGTTAATGTCGCAAGTTGCTCGTCTGTCAAGTTGCCATCAACAATTTGAGGCAGCATTTCAGCCACAAGCGCCCAATAACTCGCAGGAGGAAGCGCGATGCCATCCCACTTCATATGTGCAAGGCTCAACGTAATCAGCTTTGTTTTTTCTGCATTTTCC
>CAYJGA010000044.1:0-9581 GCA_964369255.1 uncultured Desulfovibrionaceae bacterium | reverse complement strand
CCCCCAAACCCCCTTCAAAAAAATCTTTTTATTTAGAAACAGCCCCTAAGCTTTTCAAAAACAACATCAAAACTTCAAAATAACACTGGCATTGCTGCCACCGAAACCTGCGGCATTGCACAGCATCACCTGCGGTGGGCTGTCGTCAGTTGCTTGCAGGACGGGAATGTGTGCTGTTTCGTGGTCGCCATGGTCAAAGTTGGGGGAACCCGCGCAAAAACCGCGCTGTGCCATCAGGCATGCGTAGACGACTTGGGCAGAGCCGGCCATCCAAAACTCATGTCCTGTCAGCGCTTTGAGGGCGAGGACGCGCGGGCAGGCGTCGCCGAAGACCGTTTTGAGATTGTGAGCTTCTGCCGCGTCCCCTTGGGGGGTGGCGGTGGCATGTGCGTTGATTTCGGTGATGTCTGTGGGCTGCATACCTGCGTCGTTGAGCGCCATGTGCATGGCGTATGCAAGGCCGGTGCGGCTTGGCGCCACCAGCTCGCAGCCGTCGGAAGAATAGCCAAAACCGCAGATTTCACCCAAGATTGTCGCACCACGCTTCACTGCGTGCTCGTAGCTTTCCAGCACAAGAGCGGCGGCGCCACCACTGGGAACAAGGCCGTCGCGCCGCGCGTCAAAGGGACGGGAGGCCGCGTGGGTGTCGGGATTCACGGAAAAGGCGCCGAGGCCGTCAAAGGCGCTGATGGGTTCCGCGCCTAATTCCTGCGCCGCGCCGCACAGCATGACATCCTGCCTGCCCAATCGTATGCAATCCGCCGCCTGACCTATGGCAAGCAAACCACTGGCGCACGCCGCACTCACTGTCCACGACGCGCCGGAAATGCCGAGGAGCACACCGAGGTTCATGCTGAGTGTGGAGTTCATGATTTTGAACATATGCCAACTGCCAAGACTGCTCGTGTCCTGCGGTGTGCGGCGAAGCTCCGCCAAGTCCATGACAGCGTTCACAGTGGAATCATTGCCAAAAATGATGCCGCAACGCTGACTGTGCAGTACGCTTTCCGGCACATCCGCCTGCTCCAATGCCTGATGTAAGGCAACATAGGCTTGTTGTACAAAGTCCGACATGGTTTTCCGCTGCTTGCGCGACAAGTACGCAGCGCCGTCAAAACCCTTAATATGCCCTGTCAAAGGGCTGCGAAAGCCCGTCTCAAGGCGCTGTGCGTCTGAAATAATACCAGAGTGACCATGATAGAGCGCGTTTGCAATACTTTCATGGTCAAGGCCAAGGACTGAGATGGCGCCAACGCCGGTGACAACAACACGCTTCATAATTATATTGAGTTTTTTTATGTTTATGTTTTTTGAATGGAAAATTTAAAAAGTATTTTTCGGTAAACACTTCAAGCGAGTTCGACATTTCAACTATGATTTAGGCTTTACAATGCACGCATGCTTTTTTATGATAGTATGAGAAATGAATATCATAACAACTACATATACAAGCCGCCGTTGACGGCGAGGACTTGCCCTGTCATATAGCCGGACATGTCGGAACAGAGGAAGCGCACGCATTGCGCCACTTCTTCGGCGGTGCCTGCCCTGCCTTGAGGGATGAGCTTCACATGCTCGCCGATGTTTATGTCCTTAGTCATGGCTGTTTCGATGAAGCCCGGAGCGACGGCGTTGACAAGGACATTTCTTCTGCCAAGTTCACGCGCGAGCGCTTTTGTGGCGCCGATAAGGCCGGCTTTTGCAGCGGAATAGTTGACCTGCCCCGGCAGTCCCATTTGCCCGGAGGTGGAGACCATGTTGACGATACGCCCTTGTCGTTTGCGCTGCATGAGAGGAACAAGCTTGCGTGTCACATGAAAAAAGCCGTTGAGGTGAACATCCATGACACTGCTCCAATCGTCGTTGCTCATAAGGCCGAAGATGGTGTCTTGAGCAAAACCTGCATTATTTATCAAGGCATAGGGCGTATGTTCTTCGAGGAGTGGGTCAAGGGCGGCGCTGACGGCTGCGGGGTCGCAGACGTCAAAGGGCAAGAGCACACATTCCCCGCGCGCACTGTGAATTTCTTGCTGAATGGCCTGTGCCCCTTCATGGTCGGAGCGATAGTTGAGCCAGATGGCAAAGCCATCGGCGGCGAGGGCAAGGGCGATGGCCTTCCCTATGCCCTTGCTTGCGCCTGTGATGCATGCGATTTTTTGTGTCACTCCCAACTCCTTGTCTTACATATTTCTCTCAATAAACATTGAACAAAAAATATTATATGTAAACAGACAAAAAGTAAAGAAAGTTTCCCCCAAGAAAAAAGTTTTCCCCAAACCCCTTTTAAAAAAACAAAAACAGAACACATTCTTTTACGGAACTATCTGGTGTCTCTGTAAATGCTTTGGCACCCACCACTTGTCAAAATTATAAGTGATGCCGGCGAGGGCGGGCTTTATGCCTTGAAAGCGCGCTTGAAGGATGGGGAGCGCGTAGGGCACATAGAGGAAACAATAGGGCTGGTCTTGGGCGAGTATTTCTTGTGCCCTGTGATAGAATTGGGTGCGCTTTTGCTTGTCGGGCGTGGCGCGTCCGGCTTCGAGGGCGGCGTCAAGGTCGGCGTTTTTGTAGCGTGTGAAGTTGAGACCGCCGGAGACGGCCTTGGAGGAATGCCAGACGTCGAAGATGTCGGGGTCGGGGGTGATTGTCCAACCAAGGATGACGGCGTCGAAGCGGCCTGTGTCTACAAATTCCTTAATAAAGGCAGCCCATTCTACGGTGCGCACTTGGACGTCGATGCCTATGGCCTTGAGCTGGCTTTGGATGACGATGGCGGTGAGGATGCGCTGCTCGTTGCCTTGGTTTGTGAGGACGGTGAAGGCGAAGGGCTTGCCGTCTTTTTCGAGGATGCCGTCGCCGTCGGCGTCGGCAAAGCCGGCTTCTGCGAGGAGACTCTTTGCAAGCTCAATGTCTTGTGCGATGGGTGTGAGTGTGGGGTGATGTGCCCATGAGCCGGGCTTGTAGGGGCCTATGGCGGCGATGCCCTCGCCCATAAGGACGCCCTTGACGATGCCATGCCTGTCGATAGCGTGGGAGATGGCTCTGCGCACGCGTACGTCTTGGAAGAAGGGGTGGAGCATGTTAAAGCCCATGAACGTGTAGACAGAACTTAAGTATTTGTACTTATGAAATTCCGTATCCCATGGGGCGCCGTCGGTTTGACGCTGATATTGCTGGGGAGTGAGGCTCATCATGTCCAGCTCTCCGGCGCGTGTTTCCATAAACATGGTGGAGATGTCGGGGATGATGCGATAGACGACTTCGCTGATGTGTGGCTCGCCGTCAAAGTAGGTGGGCGAAGCGCGCAGGACGATGAGCGAACCCGGCTCCCATGCCTGTAGGCGATAGGGACCTGCACCAAGAGGACGACGGGAGAAGGGCGTTTGTCGTATGTCTTGTCCTTCCAAGATGTGCTTGGGGAGGATGGCGCTCATCCATGAAGAGAGGGCTTTGGCATAGTATGTTTCGTAGGTGACTTCAAATGTATAGCGTCCTGTTTTACGAAATTCCTTGACAGCCAAGAAGCTTTCTGCGTAGGGCGAGGCGGTGGCGGGATCGGTGACGACTTTCCATGTAAATTCCACATCGTCGGCGGTGAGTTCCACGCCGTCCTCCCAAAGGATACCCTTTTTGAGGGTGAAGCGTAAAAGCTTGCCGTCGTCTTCGATACTGTGACTTTCGGCGGCATAGTTCTCTATTTGCAAGTCCTTGTCATATTTTAAGAGAGAGACGTAGAGGAGGTCTGCCACTTCGTGCGAGGCTGAGTCTGTGGAGAGGTAGGGAATGAGGTTTGAGGCCTCGCCGATACTGCCAAAAACGATGCGTCCGCCGTCGTGCGGCATATTTTCTGCATTTTTTTCTTGCGCCCAAGCGAAACTTGACATAAAGAGGCAGAAAGTGAGTATGATTGAGTGAGTGCTCAATCGTGTGCGCCACGAACTGTGTGTATGAACGAGTGTGGTCATGAGGGGAAAGCGCTGCATTGTGTGTCTTTCTTGCCTTCTGAACAGCTTAAAAATCATATGAATACCTTCTGTTTGCCCTTATGTGTGAAGTTTTTTTGTGTATGGAGACGCTTTTCTCATAGTTTTTCTTGAAAAAAGTTTTGCACTGCTGTACATTGCGTTTGCTGTGCGACTCTCTGCGCGAGACGATAACGCGGCAAAATGCCTTTTGTCAAGAATGTATAGGGATTTATAAACGGATTGTGTGTCATGGTGATATTTTGCAGTATTTTGAGAATGCGCGCACTTCATGGAGATAAAGGACGGAAAACTGATGCGAGAATGGAACAATATGAAAACTGTATGGATGCAGTGCTGCAAAATGAAAGTTGCTGGGGCTTACGCAGCGAGAGGAGTGTAGCAACATGACACGAGCCGAAAAAAACGCCGTCCGCACGCTGGTGCAAAATTTGACGCAAGAGAAAATCCCGGAATATATACGAGACAGTGGTCAATATATATTGTCTGAGGGGGGTATACAAAAAATAAATATCACCCAAAACAATGCCCACTGGCGCATTGACGCAACCATTCAAGGCGAGGATTTTCAGGTCTATGCGCCTGTGCTCCATGTGGATTTGGCGGACTACACAGTGAACAGCCAGTGCAACTGCTCAGAATCCTTCGCCCATGTGTGCCGCCATGTGGCGGCGGTGTGCTTGCACCTTCTCTCAGATTTACGCGAAGACAACACACCGGAGCCGCCCGCCGAAGTGCGCGCCGATTGGAAGCAGAGCTTCCGCTCCTTTTTCTCCACAGAAATGGAGCCTGAACCCGGTCGCCATTACTTGATTTTCCGTGTTTTTCCCGAACCCGGTCGTCTTTCCGTGGCATTTTATCGCGGACGCCAAAATAAATCCGGCATTTCCAGTGTACACACAGAAATAACCCTTGAGCAGATTATCCGCAATCCCGAATGGAGCGAATTGTCGCCGCAACTTGTGGATGTGACACGCCAAATTGGACAACACCAAGACTATTACGGACACAAAATCGAAATTCCGGAAGGGCTTGTGTCGTGGTTCTTTTGGGCTATTCGCACGGAATACTACATATTTTGGCAAGATACGGACAAAAAGTGCCACATCGAAAACACGCCCTTTATGCTGAAGCTCAAGCCGCAACTCTCCGATGAGGGCTTTCGTTTTATCGTCTTGCTTGTCCACGAAGGTCGCCCGCCTGTGAACCTCATGGACAATGAAAACGAAACGACATTTCACGGGCAAATGCCTATATGGGTCTGCTATAATAAGAATTTTTATCCAGTGCAGACAGGGCTCACCCTGTCGCTCATCGACGACCTCCTCTACGCACGCCCCGTGGTGCCACAAGAGGAAATATCCGAATTTCTTGACCGCGTCTGGACGCGTCTTCCAGAAACAAACCTCTTTGAGCCGCACAAATTCTTGAAGCTCATGGAGCCAATCTTCCAGCCGGCCACATACAATCCCAAGCTCTTTTTGGACGAAGAAGGAAGCTTACTCACTCTTGAGATTGAAAATATTTACGAGACCATCCACGGAGAGTTCCTGCTCGGTGCGCCCAATCCCGATTTTCAAACGGGAAGCTATTCCTACAGCGGCGCCACCTATCTTGTACGACGCCATCAGGAAGAGGAAAACGACCTCATTAAAACCCTGTATTCCATCGGCTTTCAACACAGAAGCAATAAGCTGTGGTTCCTTGAACCGGAAGAGGCCATTGCCTTTCTCTTAGACTCCTATCCCAAGCTTTTGGAAACATATCGCGTCTATGGCGAAAGAGCGCTCTCGCGCTACAAAGTGCGCACATCGCAATCCGTCATCACCGCTAAGGTGGAGAGCGACGAGCGAGAAAAGTGGTTTACCCTCGACATTGACATCGAGTACGACGGACAATCTGTGCCCTTGGAAAAAATATGGAAAGCATGGGTGAAGGGCAAGCGCTACGTACAGCTCAAGGACGGCTCCTATTCAAGCTTGCCGGAATCGTGGCTTGAGAAGCTGGCGCACAAGCTCCACGCCCTCGGCTTTGACCCCTCGAAGCCCCCGCAACACACCTTTAAACAATTTGAAGCGCCCGTCCTCGACAGCTTACTGGACGACTTCCCCACAGTGAGTACTGACTCCTTCTGGAACTCTTTGCGTGAAAAAATACGCAATTTCCATGAAGTACGCACCATCGAAGCACCTGACGGCCTGCGCGCGGAACTGCGTAACTATCAGCAGCAAGGTATCTCGTACTTAAACTTTTTGTCGGAATACGGCTTTGGCGGCATCCTCGCCGACGAAATGGGTTTGGGAAAAACCATCCAAACATTGGCATTCATCCAGCATATGGTGGAAAACAAGCATGTGGGCCCCAACCTCATCATCGTGCCTACGTCCGTCTTGCCTAACTGGGACAGAGAAGCCGAAAAGTTTGTACCAAACTTAAGCCGCCTCATCGTATATGGCACCCGTCGTGAAAACATGTTTAAGCAAATTCAAATTTCGGACATTGTTATCACAACCTATGCCCTCTTGCGTCGCGACCTCGAGGAATTTGAGAAGTTTGACTTTAACTCCATCATCTTGGACGAAGCGCAAAACATCAAAAATCCCAATACCATCACAGCCCGCTCCGTGCGTCATATCTCCGCACGCATGCGCCTGTGCCTCTCCGGCACACCTATTGAAAACAACCTCTTCGAACTGTGGTCGCTCTTTGAATTTCTTATGCCCGGCTTTCTCGGCTCCCAGCACTCCTTCCAGCGCGGCATCGTCAAGCCCATTAAGGACGGGGACGCAGAAACCCTCGAATACCTCCGCACACGGGTGCGCCCCTTCATCTTGCGCAGAACAAAGGCAGAAGTGGCCAAGGATTTGCCACCCAAGGTGGAAAGCGTCACCTGCTGCGCCCTGGAAGACGCACAAGCAGAACTCTACGCCGCCTTGGCGCAGAAACTGCGCGCGCAAGTGCTGGCAGACGTGGACGAGAGAGGCATTGGCAAGAGTCAAATGTCCATCTTGGACGCACTGCTCAAGCTGCGCCAAATTTGCTGCCACCCACGCCTGCTCAAAATCGACATGCCCGGCTTCTCCAACAACCTCCCCTCCGGCAAGTTCGACGCCTTCAAGGACATGGTTATGGATATTGTGGAAGGCGGACACAAAGTTCTCGTCTTCTCACAATTTGTGCAAATGCTACAAATTATTAGACAATGGCTCCAAGCGTCCACAATCCCCTTCTGCTACCTCGACGGGGCAAGCAAGAACCGCTTTGAGCAAGTAGACTTGTTCAATAACAGTCCGGAAATACCTATTTTCTTGATTTCTCTGAAGGCCGGCGGCACAGGTTTGAACCTCACATCCGCCGACTATGTTATCCACTACGACCCATGGTGGAACCCCGCAGTAGAAAGCCAAGCCACAGACAGAACGCACCGCATCGGTCAGACGCGCCAAGTGTTCTCGTACAAGCTTATTTGTCAGAATACTGTCGAAGAAAAGATTTTGAAGTTACAGGATGCCAAGCGAGGCGTGGCAGAGGCCATCATTCCCGGGCAAGATACGCTGCATTCGCTCACCCGCGAAGATTTAGAAATGCTCTTTGATGTATAGGTGGTTTAATTTTTTTCTTGGGGGGAAACTTTTTTTAGAAAAAAAGTTTCCCCCCAAACATCTCTGCTCTCTGTATCCGTAAGGCTCGTTCCTCGTCTAACGGCTATGCCTTCGGCACCCGTTGGGCAGGCTTCCTTCAAAAAAAACCATCTGTTTAGCTAAATAACTGGCGCTTTCGCATGGGAAATGCAAAAAAAGCATTTGAGGTGAATGCACAAAATCGTCCAAAAAAGTGACATCCATACTTTTTGCTTCGTGCTGACGCACAAAGCAAAAAACCTGTCCTGCGGACGAAAGGCAGGAGCGGAGGCAAGCATAAAGAATGCGCGTTCTCCCTCACTCCCACGGGAATTGCACGAAAATAAAGGAAGCTTTTAGAAATGACAGCGCACTATGTGCTTTTTAATGGGAAATAGGAAAAATAATTGCCAATTAAAGTGTAAAATCGCGCAAAAGTCATCTTTGCCTGTATCAACGCTTTCCTATACTCTTTGCAGTGATTGTGGACTTGTGAACTCCCTCTTTTATAAAGATTATTTTTGTTTTTTTTGAGAAGCTTGTGCTTTGTGGAGAGAACTCTCAAAGAAGTGGAGTGAGCGCTCGCTTTTTTTCTATGCTTATGCATTTGATATGACAACAATAAAAAAAAATGTTTGTTATCTGCGTTTGATGTGTTACGAGAAGGCCATCTGTTGTAAGGAATGCATATTCCGTAAGATGCAGAAAATTTAATATGAATGGAGCAGGCTAAGGGAGTATGTCAATGACCCGCAAAGACCGCACCGAAGGTATCTATAGTCGTAAGGAAGTGCTTGATGAAAGCGAGCGCCGGCAATATTGCCTCATCCAACTCAAAGATTTGCTTTCCTATGCGTATCGCTATTCCGAGGACGTGAAAAAACGCTTCGATCGTGCGCAATTTAATGTGGAAAAATTCAAAACACTATCGGACATCAAGCACATCCCCATATTGAAGAAGAAGGAATTGATTTTTCTTCAATCCATGGGGCCGCGCTTGGGTGGCCTTCTCACAAAGGACATCGGAGACTTAAAACGCATCTTCTTGTCGCCCGGGCCCATCTTCGACCCCGAAGACCGCGGAGAAGATTACTGGGGCTACACAGAAGCCTTCTATTCCACCGGCTATCGTCCGGGTGACACTGTTCAAATTACATTTAACTATCACCTCTCGCCAGCCGGCCTCATGTTTGAAGAGCCTCTGCGCAATCTTGGTTGCGCCGTCATTCCCGCAGGCCCCTCCGACGCCGTCACACAGCTCGACATCATGCAAAAACTGCGTGTATCCGGCTATGTGGGGACGCCAAGCTATCTTATGCACCTTGCGCAAAAAGCAGAAGAAAAAGGTCTCAACCTACGCAAAGACCTCTTCCTCGAAGTGGGCTTTGTCACAGGCGAGCGCCTCTCCGAAAAAATGCGCACCAAGCTTGAAAAAAAATACGACCTCCTTCTGCGCCAAGGATATGGCACCGCGGACGTAGGCTGTATAGGCTATGAATGTTTCCATAAAAATGGCCTCCACATAGCCAACCGATGTTATGTTGAAATCTGTCATCCGGATACAGGTATCCCCCTCAAAGACGGTGAAGTGGGCGAAATCGTGGTCACAGCATTCAATAAAGCCTATCCGCTCATCCGTCTTGCCACAGGCGACCTCTCCTACATCGACCGCGCGCCCTGTAGCTGTGGGCGCACAAGCCCCCGCCTCGGAACCATCGTCGGACGCGTCGACACAACCGCACGCATCAAGGGCATGTTCGTCTACCCGCACCAAGTTGAACAAGTCATGAGCCACTTTGAAGAAGTCAAACGCTGGCAAATAGAAGTGACCAACCCCGGCGGCATCGACGAAATGGTGCTCTACGTAGAGTCCAGCGACTTCCGACGCGACGAAGAACTGCTCCACCAATTCCGCGAAAAAATCAAGCTGCGCCCCACACTCAAAGTGCTCTCGCCCGGCAGTCTGCCGCCGCAAATT
>CAYJGA010000043.1:0-9600 GCA_964369255.1 uncultured Desulfovibrionaceae bacterium | reverse complement strand
CCTGTGGGCGTTGTGGACGTGCCTTACTTCATGTCGTGGGCGGCGTCCGGTCATGACTTGGACGTCTGGCTTGGCAATGATATGCAAAAGGATGCTATTCATTCCCTCTATGCATTGTCAAAAATGCGGCCTGAGCTGTATGGCGAAGAGGTGTGCAGAACGTGGCAAAGATTACAAGCCTCTGACCATTTTGCTTATATGTGCACAAAGTGGTTTACTACGCTGGATAATTATCTTATACGCAGTCCACATACGAGCCCATTTGACAATCCGTATGACGCCTACATCAATTATATGAATGTATTGGCGGACTTTGAATTATGCCTCAAGAGTATGCCTGTCCCCACCGCACTGCGGCGCAAACGCGCAGCAAGCACAGATGAGGGTTCGACAGACACAAAGGAGCTTGCGCCAAAAAAGACGCTTGCGCCAAAAAAGACGCCTGCGCCCAAAAAGACGCCTGCGCCGAAAAAGACGCCTGCGTCTAAAAGCACTGCGGAAAACAGCACTGTGAAAAAAAATGATTCTGTAAAGGACACGAGCACCACAGAAAAGCCGAAGGCACCGCGGCGCAAGAAATCCGTCGCAGAAAAAACTGAGACGACAACGTTGACGAACAAAGAACTTTCGAGTATGCCGTCCGTGAAAATGTCCGGACATATGATCGGGCAAGAGCCTACAGAAGGCGCGTTGCCTCCGGAAACGCAAACGCAGACCCGCACTCGGAGAACTCGCACCACAGCAACATAAACAACAAAACGCAGACACTGAAAATTGTTGTAAGAACAAGGAGACCTGCATGACAGATGAAAGCAAAGCCTTTCTTTTTGAAGTAAGTTGGGAAGTGTGCAATAAAGTTGGTGGTATCTATTCCGTGGTGAGCAGTAAGGCACTCCACGCAGTAGATCAATATGGAGAAAATTTCTTCCTCTTTGGTCCTGATACAAAGAATAATGCTGAATTTGAAGAGACGGACGAACCCTTCTGGGAAACCATCCGTCCCCTACTCTCCCTGCGTGATTTTAAGTGCCGCCTTGGGCGTTGGAATATCCCCGGAAAGCCCAAGGTCATCCTTGTGGATTTCGCCAAGCGCTACGACAGCAACCAGCTCCTTTATGAATTATGGGGCTCTTACGGCGTGGATTCCATGTCCGGCGGTTGGGATTATATAGAACCTGTGATGTTCAGTTATGCGTGCGGCGAAATCATCGCCGCCATCCATGAAGGCTATGTGCGCCCCGAAGGCGGCAAGAGCATTGCCCAATTCCACGAGTGGATGACAGGCGCCGGCCTCTTGGCTGTGAAAAAGCTTGCTCCCACGGCGGGCACTGTTTTCACAACGCATGCCACCATGCTCGGTCGCGCCCTTGCCGGCACCAGCATGGATATTTACAAAAACATGCGGAAAATCAACCCTTCCGCCGAAGCAGACAACCACAATATCACGGCAAAGTGCTCCATGGAAGCCATTTCTGCCCGTGAGGCTGACTGCTTCACCACGGTGAGCAATATCACCGCCGAAGAGGCCACAGCCTTCCTTGGCAGAACGCCCAATGTCATCACCACAAATGGTCTTGATATGCGTGTTATTCCTGATTATTCCGAAGATCGCACAACGCCTCTCGCTCTTCGCAAGAAGCTTTTGGAAGCTGTCACACCCATGTTGCAAGAAGAAATGCCGGAAAATACACGTATTTTCGTGATTTCCGGAAGATATGAATACAAGAACAAGGGCATTGACGCGCTCATCGAATCCCTTTCTCAGCTTTCGACGACGTTGAACAAGTCCGACGTGCGCGTGCTCGTGCTCTTCCTTGTCATGGGTGGGCATGCAGGTGTTGATGCAGCCATTGCCAGCGGTGAAGACAAGTTTACCGATGAAGGCTTACCACATATCACGCCCTTCAACGTCTGGAACAGCAGCAACGACCCCATCCTCCACGCCTGCCATCGCTTTGGCCTTATCAACAAAGTGGGCGACAATATCCGTAGTATCTTCGTGCCTGCCATGCTCGACGGCAACGACGGCTTCTTTAATATGCCTTACTACGATATTCTCGCCGCATGCGACCTTGGTGTGTTCCCATCGTGGTACGAGCCTTGGGGCTATACGCCGCAAGAGAGCGTGGCCTTTGCTGTGCCTACGGTCACAACAGACCTTGCAGGCTTTGGCATTTGGGCGAAGGGCACTATGGCATGGGATAATTCTCAGGGCGGCGTGACCCTTGTGCCGCGCCATCACAGCGCCTATGCGGACGTCATTACAAGCTTGCATGACGCTCTGCATGAATATGCAGCGTGCAGTGCGGACGTTCTTGCAGAACGCCGTAAGGCAGCGAAAACGCTTGCCAACGCGTCTTCGTGGGAATTTTTCTTTGAAAACTATCTCACAGCCTACGAAACAGCCTTGGAACAAGCAGAAAAGCGCGATACGCATCGTGAAGACTTGGCAACACAAGAGCGTCTTATCCAAATTTTGGCGCCGACATCGTCCACTATTCCTTATTTGCGCACGGTGACGACCATTTCGGAAATCCCTCTGCCCATACAGCGCTTGCACGAATTGGCACGCAATATGTGGTGGAGCACCAACATCATGGCGCGCCACCTCTTTGCCACCATCAACCCCGCTTTGTGGGAAAGCACAGGTCACAATCCTTTGCGCTTGCTGGAAGAAGTCAGCCCCGAGCGTTTGCACGAGCTGAGTAAGCATGAAGAATTTATGTCTGCCTATGCAGAGGTCATGGCAGAGCTTGACGAATACATGTCCTTTAAGCCAAAGGCCGTGAATACGGCTCTGCGTCCTGACCGTCCTGTGGCCTACTTCTCCACGGAATACGGCTTGCACGAATCGCTGCCCATTTACTCCGGCGGCCTTGGTGTGCTTTCGGGCGACCACTTGAAATCTGCCAGTGACTTACAGCTTCCTCTTGTGGCTGTGGGTCTTTTGTATAAGAATGGCTACTTCCGTCAGACCATCGACAAAAATGGCATGCAAGTGCCTCTCTATCCTGTGAATAATTTCTCGCACTTGCCGGTGGAGTGCATTATTGACAAGGCCTCCGGTCGCCCTGTGACTGTGGACTTGGAAATGCCCGGCAGAACGCTCTATGCGCAAATTTGGCGCGTGCGCGTGGGTCGTATCCTTCTCTACCTTATGGATACGGACATTCCCGCCAACAGAGACGACGATCGCAAAATCACCGCTCGTTTGTATGAGGCAGACCGGAACTATCGCCTGCAACAAGAAATTCTCTTGGGCATGGGCGGCGTGCGTATGCTGCGTAAGCTTGGCATTACGCCGTGCGTCTATCATATGAACGAAGGCCACTCGGCATTCATGGTGCTTGAGCGCATCCGTGCATATATGCATGAACAGCATTTGACGTTCCACGAAGCTCTTGAAAGGGTGCGCAGTAATACTATTTTCACCACCCACACCCCTGTGGACGCGGGCAATGAGCGCTTCAGCGCTGACCTTATGGAGCGCTACTTCAAGAGCTATGCGCAAAACATTGGCTTGTCATGGCAAGACTTTATGCGCCTTGGACGGATTGACGGCCCCAACAGCGGCGGTCATTTTGAAATGACTGTTCTTGCGCTGAAGGTTGCCAGCCGCGCCAATGGTGTGAGCCGTCTGCATGGCATCGTGTCCCAGCATATGTGGCGCGATTTGTGGAAGGGCGTGCCTATTCCTGAAATTCCCATCGGTCATGTGACCAACGGGATTCACACCCCATCCTATGTGGGCGCCGCTGTGAAGAGCATGCTTGACCAGTACCTTGGCAAAGAATGGCTCCATGCCACACCGGAAGACGCTATATGGGATAAAATCAACGATATTCCCAATGATGAATATTGGGGTGCCCGTTTGCAGCAAAAGGAACCGCTCTTGCAGGCATTGCGCGATTCCATCGCGCCCTTCATGCGTAAGTATGGCATCCCTGACAGCATGCGTACACGCATGAAGGAATGCATCACACCTGATACGCTTATCATCGGCTTTGCGCGTCGCTTTGCGCCGTACAAGCGTGCCACACTGCTCTTTGCAGACCCCGAGAGACTGGAGCGTTTACTCCATCAAACGCAGCGTCCTGTCATCTTTGTGTTTGCCGGCAAAGCACACCCCGCAGACCAAGCGGGCAGTGAGCTTATCCAGCAAGTCATCAACTATGCACGGGAAGAGCGCTTCCTTGGTCGTATATTCCTGCTGGAAGATTACAGCCTTGCTGTGTCGCGCCTTATGGCGCAGGGCTGCGATGTGTGGTTGAATACGCCGCGCAGACCGCATGAAGCGTCCGGCACCAGTGGTCAAAAAGTGCCTGTGAATGGTGGTATCAACTTGAGTGTGTCTGACGGGTGGTGGTGCGAAGGCTATAACCGTGTCAATGGCTGGACGATTGGGCCTGTCGTGGAAACGACCATGCCCTCTCACGATCAAAACGACTATGCCGATGCGGAATCGCTCTATGGACTTTTGGAAAAATCTGTGGTGCCACTTTTCTTTGAAATGGGCGACGACAACATTCCTCACCGCTGGGTGAAGGTTTCCAAGAATTCCATGCGCACACTGACATCCATGTACAGCTCAGACCGCATGCTGCATGACTATATATACAAGTACTATGGGCCTTCTGCTTTGCGCAACGTCGCCACCTACAGCAACAATAGAGCGCTGGCAAAGCACTTGGCACAGTGGAAGCAAAACCTTCCTGTGCGCTTTGGTTCCTTGTCCATCAAGGAAATCGCTATCACAGGAGTTGAGAACGAAATCATCTCCTGCGGTCATCCCATCACCATTAAGGTGACGCTCAATCCGGGACAGATGACAGCAGAGGAATTGTTGCCACAATTTGTCTTTGGCGCCATCAATGCCAACGGCGATTATATCGAGCCGCCGACCATTGTAGCATTGAAGCAAAACACCGAGGAAGACGGGCTTGTGTTTGAAGGCAGCTATACTGCCGACAATAATGGGCGCTTTGCCTATGGTATCCGTATCATGCCCATCACGGAAGGGCTGGAAACTCCGCTGGAAAGCGGGCTTGTGCTGTGGGGCTAATATTGCCGTACTTGCATAAATAAACGTATGCTATGGGGCGCGGAAACTCTGTTTTCCGTGCCCCATTTTTTACGTTCGCTTTCCGATGTTTCTCTTGTGCTGCCTGCTGAGACGCAAAACAATTTTTGGGCAAAAAAAATCCCTCAAGCATACTTGAGGGACAGGAATGTATAGGAGCTTACAGCTCCATATACAGAAAAATCTTAGTTGTCGATGGTCATGGTGCCATCAGCATGGAGGCTGAAGGTTCTGCCACCAGCGAAAGAAAGGTCTGTAAATTCCACTGTGGTGCCTTCTTCGTCCGCAGCAACGATGATCCAGCCATGCTCATTGGCGAGGTCAACGGTGACGCCTTCGCCGGGCTGGAGTGCGCCCAGTTCGATGGTGTTATCGCCTTCATTGACGTTTTGCATGGCTACGCCTATAGCGAAATCACACGCATTTCTGATGACGATGTCACGAGCAAAAGCAACGCTTGCCATCATGGCACACATGGTCAAGGTCAACACGGAAAGCTGAAGAAATTTTTTCATGGAAAACTCCGAATAGTTAAGGTGTTGTTTAATTATTTTTTGACACAAAAAAAGTATTTTATGCAAGAGAAGGCATCTTGTCTACATTTTTTTTGTGCATTTTTCGTAACACCTTGAAATTTAAAAAGTATTTTTTGTCGTGCTGCATTTTTATTGTGCTACGCGCACCATGATACTCTGACTCATGCCACGGTCGTCTACAACATGCACACTGTGCGTTCCCACTGTGGGTGTCCACAGGAAGGGTGTCTGGGGCGCTGTGCTGCCAAGGTAGCTTTCTCCCACAAACCAAAAAAGCGTTTTCACATCTGCGCCGCTGCTGGCAACAAGGGGGATGGTTTCGCTTTGGGCATTGCCCGTGCGCCCTGTGAGGTGATAGGTGATGCCCTCCTTGGGGCTATGGATTGTGGGCGCGGAGGCCGCGCCGCGGGCATCGGGACAAGGGTGTGCAAAGGGGGGCGGGACAGGCTTATGCATGCCAGCCAATGCAAAGAGCTTGTACAGCTCCGACGGCCATATTTCCACAACGCGCTCTTGCGCATTTGGCTCTTGCGGCCCACACAATCGTAGACCGCTTTCTGCATCGACCCATATTTTTTGATAAATGCCAGAATTTTTCACCGGCGACTTTCCCGGAATAAACCATGTCTTCACTTTTTGGGCGCACAGCTCTGTCTGGACGTCGCCCGTCTCGCGACACACTTCAAGGCGTATCATGTTCGCATGTTGAAAGCGCTCCGCCACAGGGTCTGTAAAGCGTTCGCGCGTAGCGAGCGCCAGCGCCACATCTCGAAAGAGGGGCGCCGCCACTTGACTGCCCACGAGCAAGGGATGGGCTTTGTTGTCAAAATTTCCCACCCAAATGGCGAGCACATAGGGTCCCACAATGCCCAGCGTCCACGCGTCTCGAAATCCGTTGGATGTGCCCGTCTTATATCGAAAGGGGATACCTTGGCGCACTGCCCATAAATCCTGCGACGGCGTTTCCAGCATGCTGAGAGTGATGAGCGCGGCCTCCGGTGAAAGGAGTGGCACAGGCATGTGTGCGCCGCTGGAGGAAGAGACGGAGGACGCAGAAGAAGAAGAAGAAGAAGAAGAAGAAGAAGATGATGATGATGATGATGACGCGCTCTTATCATTTGCCTTACTCCTTGCTTCGTACATATCTTTTATATTTTGCGCGGCCCCGACAGACGTCTCCCCGACAGATGTCTCCCTGACAGGCGTCTCCCTGACAGGCGTCTCCCTGACAGACGTCTCCCTGACAGGCGTCTCCCTGACAGCTACCTCAAGGGCACCCTCGCCCCCCTCGTGCATATAACGCACAGGACGCCACACACCTTCATTTGCCAGCATAGCGTAGAGCGCCACAAGGTCGCGCATGGTCATTTCTGCGCCGCCAAGGACAAGGCTCAATCCATAATGACTCACGCCGTGGGGAAATGTGACATGCGCTCTCTGTAAAAGCGTGTATAAGTCGGGGTCAAGACGCGACGCAAGGCTGATGGCAGGCATATTGCGGCTTTTGCGCAAAGCTTCGTGTGCCGGCAGGGGGCCTTGAAATTGCTTGTCGAAGTTCTCCGGATTATATTCGCCAAAGCTGCGGGGAGAGTCCATGAGCATGGTCTGCGGATGGATGAGCCCTTGATCCAAGGCTAAAGCAAAAATAAAGGGTTTGAGCGTAGAGCCGGGCGAACGCTTGCCACGCGTTCCGTCCACTTGTCCGTCAATCGCCACATTGAAAAAGTCCGCCGACCCCACAAGTGCCCGCACTTCCATACTCGGCCAATGCACAAGCATGGCGGCGGCGTTTTGAATGCCATAAGGTCTGTAGCGCGCGGCAAAGGAACTGAGAAGGCGCTCCACAAGCCCTTGGGTGTCTGCGTCAAGGGTGGTTTGAATTGTTCCTGTTTTGCCTGTTTTTTGTGCGTCCAAAAGCAATTCCGCGCTCAAGTGCGGCGCTGTCATAGGCATGGACTTTGCTCCAAACACGCGCAAAGGGGGGACTTGTTCAGGCACTGTCGCATGGGGATATGCGGCATTCCATGCCGCATGCAAGCGCCGGCGGGCATTGTCAAGCCCTTCAGAGGGCACAAGCTGCCCCTTAAACTGCGCATCCGCAGATTTAAACGCCCGCTTCACAGGGTTTTGGGGAACAACAGCCAAGGCGAGCGCTTGTACAGGTGTCAGCGTTTGCACGGACTGTTGAAAGTAGACACGAGACGCCGCGCCAATCCCTTCGACGTTGCCCCCGTAGGGTGCCAAATTAAAATACGCCTCAAGAACAGCGTCGTGTCCGTAATGATAAATAAGACGCATGGCAAGCAGCATTTGGCGTAGCTTGCCCTTAATGGTGCTCGTCACAAGACCGGATTGCAGGCGCGCCACTTGCATGGCGATGGTGGAGGCGCCCACACGCCGCGAGCCCCATATATTTTGCCACAGGGCGCGGGCAAAAGAAAAAACATTCACACCGAAGTGTTCATAAAAATACTGGTCTTCATAGAGAAGCGCCGCACGGCGCACTGCAAAAGGGACGTCTTCGAGGCGCACGCGCTCGCGATACTTGTCATCGTCCGTCAAACCCATGCGCAGCAAGCCCCCATCCCTGTCAAGAACAAGAGACGAAAAGCTTACATTATGCAACAAGGGCGGCGGTTTTACCCATGCGACGGCGACAAACAAGAGCAATGCGCATACGCACAGAAACGCAAAGCTTAGGATGAAAACACGCTTGAGACGGGCAGCAGCACGACCTTTTAGCAAAATGCTCCCTCGTATTTTGGAAAGCCATTCAAAAAAACAAATTATTTTTTATTATGCTGCTTGAGGACAGCCTTGGCATTGGGGTCACCATTTTTTGCGGCGAGCTTGTACCAGCGATCTGCTTCTGCCATGTCGCGTGAGACCCCCATGCCCCGCTCATACATGTAGCCGAGGCTGAATTGCGCTGTGGCGTCGTTTTGCGCCGCTGCTTTTTGGTACCACCTAAAGGCGGTCTTGTGGTTTTGCTTTACGCCGCGCCCTTCTTCGTAGAGAAAGCCAAGATTATATTGTGCGGGCGCATAACCAAGCTCTGCGGAGCGTGTGTAGTTTTCCAGCGCCTTGGCGAGGTCTTGTGCATAACCACGCCCTTCGGCATACATGAACCCTATATTATTGAGGGCTTTCATGTGGTCTTGCTCTGCGGCTGCTTGGAACCAGTGGACTGCTCTTGTGTCGCTTTGTTCTGTGCCCTTGCCATACATATGCATCCAGCCAAGGGAGTATTGCGCTTCGGCAAGACCTTGTTCTGCGGCTTTGTGATACCAGTCAAGAGCTTGTTTTTCGTCCTTTTTGACGCCGCGCCCCTTGGAGTACATATAGCCCAAGTTGTACTGTGCCACAGCATGCCCGCCTTCCGCAGCCTCACGGAACCACTTCACCGCCGCATAATAATCTCTTTTGATGCCTTGACCGCTGGCAAGCACCCCCCCATAGCTGTTCTTTGCACTGAGGTCGCCCGCTTTTGCCGCTTTTTCAAACCAGATGGCGGCGCTTCGAGGGCTTTTTTTCACCCCTTGCCCTGCTTCGTACATGCGACCCACAAAGTACATGGCCTCCGCATTGCCTTCCTTGGCAAGTGGTTGCAAAATCTTAAAAGCCTCGTCAAACTTTTCGGCCTCTAAAGCTTTTTGCGCATCGGCCAAGGGGTCGGCTACGGAGGCCGCCATGGCAGAATGTGCCATAAGAAGCGGAGCGCACCAAAAAAGCATGCAGGAGAACAGACACAGGAAAGCATATTTGAAGGAATGAATCATAAAGATATATCTCGCTTTGTTTATTCATAATAAAACACTGACCCCATCGCTCTTTGTCCTATGCCTCAAGACATCGCAGGTCGCACCGCACGCTGCCACAGCTCTCAAAATGTCACAGCGAGTCCTTTTGTATAAAACTACAAAACATCTCTTCAATCCTCCATTCGAAAGCGCCGATTGTTTAGCTAAACAGGTGGTTTTTTTG
>CAYJGA010000042.1:6837-9627 GCA_964369255.1 uncultured Desulfovibrionaceae bacterium | reverse complement strand
AAAAAAGTTTCCCCCCAAGAAAAAAACTTAAATAAAAAAATAAAAACCAAAAAAAGCTTTCCCCTAAACCCCCTTCAAAAAAATCTCTTTATTTAGAAACAGCTCTTAGAGGCGGGGGTGGCTACGCCTAAGGCGCACCCACCCCTCAAGCAGCTTTACAGGTGCATTGTGTTAAAAGGGCATCTCGCGCACTTGTTCCCATGTATAGCCATACTGGGTCTGCATGCACATGGCAAAGTATTCATTATCTGGCGCTTGCGCCATATTCAGGTCAGGATTATCCATTTCTCGCGCCTGCTTGAGGCAGGACTTGCTCGCGCTGTGCATGAGCTGTTGTTCAGGCGTCATGGGCTTTTGCGGGGCACACGCCATCAAGGCGGTACCTAGGACGGCAGCTAGGGCGATGGTCAAAAGTCTACGTGTATATGGCATGGAGAATCTCCTTGAGTTATAAGTAACAAAGCCCCTTTATAACGCGCATACGCGTTGAAACCACGAGGGCTTTTTTCAGCTCCACTATACACGCTTTTCTTCTTTTGACCAGAGAAAATTTTCAAAAAATTCATATATTTTAATGGGTAAAAGGCGTCTTTTGCTTGCAGGTAAGGCGTAGAAACGCGGAGGTGTTCCTACGCTTTGCGTACTGCACCACAAAAAAGGGGGAAATAAAATTTCCCCCTTTTTTTCATATTTCGTTGAGAAGCCTAAAGCCAGTCATTAAGCCACTCTTGCCAAGTGCCTTGACGCTTTTCACGCTTTTCTTCGCTCTCTTCCTTCGTGTATTCAAGGTAGGCAGCGAGGCTTTTTTCTTTCGCATGCGCCACAGCGTCGGGAACATCTGCAAAGTTATCTACGACATAGGTATAGCGGCGCCATGCAGGTCCATAGTTACCCATGTTATAAAACACGTCCGCAATGTAAAGCTCATGTTCTGCCATGAGCGTGCGCAACTGATGCATATGCTCAGGAGCTGCGGCGGCATATTCGGCGTCAGGATAGCTTTGTACGAGGCGTGCAAAGTATTCGTAGCCTTCTTGCAAGTCGGTTGTAGGTCTGTCGATGGAAATAAAACCGTTTAAGCGCGCCATGCCAATCTGATATAAAACATAGGGGATGGCAGGATGGCGCGGGTGCAAGGATTCAAAATCTTTATAAGCCTCCACCGCATCATAATATTCCTCGTCCAAAAAATAAGCGTCAGCGAGCGCTAACTCCGCATCAATCGTATAAGGACTAAAGGGGTAGTTGTCGCGTAATTTGTTATAAAATTCCGCTGCAGCCACATAATTCTTCTCTGCCATATAGTCATTGGCAGTTTCAAAAATTTCTTGGGCGGTGTCGTCCGGCGGTGGTAAGTAAAAATAGTCGATGACCCCGCAACCAGACAGCCACAAGCAGCTCACAAGCAACACAAGAAGCGATGAAGTTTTTTTATGCATTAGAGTTGTTCCATATAAAGAAAAGCAGCCTGAGCAGCCGTTGCACCATCACCCACAGCTGTACTCACTTGGCGGCACAGTTTAGCACGAATATCTCCGGCTGCAAAAACACCGGGCACATTTGTGCGCATTTCCGTATCGGTTATTAAAAAACCTGCGGCGTCGCGCTGAAGTTCGGCAGGGAGGAAGTCCACATTGGGCTTAATGCCAACAAAAATGAAAAAACCTTGTACGGGAATACTTTTTGTACTCTCGTCCTGCACATTCCGGACAACAACGCCATCCACTGTATCAAAACCGCTGATCTTCGTAACAATACTATTACGAACAATCTCAACATTTTCCGTTGCTTCAAGGCGGTCTACATACACCTTTGCACCACGGAATGCCTCGCGTCGGTGAATAACGTACACTTTTTTCGCAATTTTCGCAAGGTACAATGCTTCCTCAAGCGCCGTATTACCGCCGCCCACCACAGCAACGTCTTGACCGCGATAAAAGTTTCCGTCGCAAATGGCGCAATAAGAAACACCCTTTCCGGAATAGCGTAATTCTTCAGGCAAGCCCAAGTGCTTATGAGCGGCGCCTGAGGCAACAATAACTGTCCGCGCTTCAAGCCATTTCTCTCCCACATGCACACGATGAATATGCTCACGACCATCACTGCCCGTTTGCAAAAAAAGCATTTCCCCAACGCCTTCTGCAAAACGGTCGATATTTAAGGGGGCGATGTGCGCGGCAAAGGTATCTGCAAGCTCATAGCCCTTGATACCATTCGGAAAGCCCGGATAATTCTCAATTTCTTCCGTCTGTAATACTTGCCCACCGGGAGTTAATTTTTCCACGAGAGCCACACTACAGCCAGAACGGTTTAAGTACAATGCGGCTGTGATGCCCGCAGGTCCTGCACCAACGACAATAGCGTCATAAACGCGCGGCGTTTCGGCAGTCATGAAAGTGCCTTCTGGTCAAGCTTTTCTTTAATCACAGCCTTTGTCACAGCACCTGTGACTTGCTCCACAACCTCACCGCCCTTAAAGAGAATGAGCGTAGGAATAGCGCGGATACCATACTGTGTTGGCGTTGTGGGGTTTTCGTCCACGTTCATTTTAGCGATGAGAACCTTGCCCTCGTATTCGCCAGAAAGTTCATCTAAAATAGGGCCAACTGCGCGACAGGGGCCACACCAGGGCGCCCAAAAATCTAGTAAAACAGGTATATCGGACTTGAGTACATTTTCCTGAAAGTTGGCGTCTGTTACGTGTGCAACCATGGAAGTCTCCTTGTGTGTTTTGAGTAAACTCTAGAGTCATACTTTCCACTTATTGAGAACACCGTACGCGTCATGCAG
>CAYJGA010000042.1:0-6803 GCA_964369255.1 uncultured Desulfovibrionaceae bacterium | reverse complement strand
TGCTTCACGACACTTACACTCGTTCTCAAAGAGGGAATAGTACGCACATCAGCGTTTCTCTTAAAATATAGGGTATGCTTATGAAAACATCTCTCAAATGTGTTCAGATTCTGCCTCCAGAACCCGCACGGGAAATAGTAGTTTTCAATGGCTGTGCTGTCAAGGTAAAGATGCACATACAAGGCACTTCACCACGCCATTCCCATTGTGTGAACTATTTTCAGTTATGCTTGCAAAATACTCTTGAGATAGTTTGAAGGTTCACAGTTAATGTCAAAACAAGTTTTTTTGTAGAAAACTATGAAACATTTCTTCAACCCTTCATTCGCAAGCGCCGATTGTCTAGTTAAACAGATGGTTTTTTTGAAGGGGGGGTTGGGGGGAAAGCTTTTTTTTTTTCTAAAAAAAGTTTCCCCCCAAGAAAAAACTAAAAAAAGAAAAAAGAAAAAAGTCTTCCCCAAACCCCTTTCAAAAAAACTTTACGCATCCTGTCCGGACTCGCCGCGGCGTTGGGCGGGCGCTTGGTTTCTCATATTTATTTGGCCTTGCAAGATGCCGCCTTCTTCCATAATGAGCGCTTGCGTGTTGACGGTGCCTTCAATGACACCGCCGCGGTGGACGACGACACGTTTTTTTGCGTAGACATCACCGGTGAACTTGCCTGTGAGGAGCAATTCGCCCACATGTATTTCACCGCTAATAACAGCGTCCTTGCCCACGATGAGGGAGCCTTCACTCGTTATTTGGCCTGTGTAGGTGCCATCGATGCGCACAGCGCCTTGAAAGTTGAGTTTTCCTTCGTAGATGGTTCCCGCGCCTAAAAAAGCATTGATTTCGTCTTTGCCCACAATGTCCTTCCTTATTCTTCAAATGATTAACTTTTAAACATAAATCTGCGCATGGAGACATTGAGCACCACCCCAAGAAGTGCGCAATTCACAAGCATGGAACTGCCCCCATAGCTCATAAAGGGAAGTGGTATGCCAACCACGGGCATAAGTCCTATAACCATCCCTATATTGATAACAATTTGCCAGAAGAAATAAAAAAATACCCCTGCTGCCAGCGTACTGCCAAAGCGATCCTTGGCCTTAATCACAGTGCTGAATATAGACAATAAAAAGAGACAATACAAGGTTATTAAAGCCACACATCCCACAAAACCCCATTCTTCCCCGAAGACTGCAATGGCAAAGTCCGAATGCTTTTCCGGCACAAAGCGCAGCTGGCTTTGTGTGCCTTCAAAAAAGCCTTTGCCCCACATCTTACCGGAACCAATGGCAATTTGCGACTGGATGATGTGGTAACCGGAACCGCGTGGGTCGTTGCTTGGGTCGAGAAATGTGAGTACTCTTTGCCGCTGATAGTCCTGCATGCCCACAAACCACATAAAGGCGGCAATGAGCGGAATAATAATGATAGCGGCCTTGATGATTTTTGCCTTGACGCCGTGAAAAAGTATCATGCCCCCAAGTAGCAACAGGACGTTGAGCGTCGTCCCAAGGTCCGGTTGCGTAATGATGAATGCGCCGGGCACAAGTCCCACCAAGAGCACCTTCATAAAATCAAGCCAGTCAAGGGCTTCGCCATTATTGGAGAGGACGCGCGCGCCTAAAATCAGGACGCTCAATTTTGCCAGTTCGCTGGGCTGTATGCTCATAAAACCCAAGGAAATCCATCGCTGGGCGCCATAGACTGTCTTGCCTATGAGGGGAACAAGGAGCAAGAGCACAAGAGTGGCAAAAAATAAAGGCCACGCAAGGTTGCGTAATTGGCGATAGTCAAATGTCATGCTCACGAGTATGACAGCAAAGCCAAGCCCCCCCCAAATGAGTTGTCGTTGATAGAAGGAGGCAACAGAAACGCCGTCCTCAAAGCGGATGCCGCTGGCAGAATAAAGGTTGCCAACACCCACCACAAAGAGTGCGAAAAAGCAGGCGAGCAGCTCCCAATTTATATAGGCAAAGAGACGACGATCAAGAAGGAGCATGTTCTTCTTCCTGTATTTCTTCGCCAAAAAGGGCGTCGTACACTTTTTTTGCTACAGGCCCCGCCACAGTGCTTCCGCCGCCGCCGTGCTCCACCATGACAATGACCACATAACGCTTGGCGTCCTTGGCACCCCATGTAGCAATCCACGCATGGTCGCGTTGCTTATATGGAAGTTCATCATTTTTAATCACTTCCTCATTACGCATACGCAGTTTCACCACTTGGGCTGTGCCCGTTTTGCCGCCCATATCGGCATCTTTTCGGTTAATAATTTTTGCTGTTCCGTCGAAGGCTGTCTTGCGCATACTTTCCACAATAAAATCACGCACGGGGGCAGTGGCAGGTATGCGACTTATCACTTCACGAGTGGCTGAGGTAAGCAGCTGGGGGCGCAACAGGTCACCGCCATTGAGTAGGGCGGACACATAGGTTGCCATTTGCAGCGGTGTCACAAGGGTGAAGCCCTGACCTATGGAAATATTGAGGGTTTCGCCGCGCATCCAGCCTTCACCAAAGCGCGAGCGCTTCCAATCACGCGTGGGCACAAGGCCGCTTTTCTCATGAGGTAAAAGGATGCCTGTTTCCTTGCCAAAACCACTTTGATAAGCATATTCTGCAATTTTATCTATGCCAATTTGCTCGCCATAATGATAGAAGTATACGTCGCACGATTGCTTGAGAGCCTCGTTCATGTTCATGTTTCCGTGTCCCCAGCGCTTCCAGCAGCGGAATGTCTGGTTGCCAAGCTTCACGCTGCCCGTGCACATGACGCGTTCCTTGGGGTTGATGCCCTCTTGTAGAAAAAGTCCCGCCATCATGAGCTTCCACACAGAACCCGGCGGATACATGCTTTGAATGACACGGTTTTGGAGCGGTGCGCGTTCGTTATCGCGCAGGGCGTTCCATTCTTTATGGGATATGCCGTCGGTGAAGAGGTTGTTGTCATAAGCCGGCGCCGTCACAAGCGCCACAAGGCGCCCTGTGTCCGGCTCCATGACGACGACACTGCCCGTTTGCCCCTCAAGAGCGTTCCACGCCGCCACTTGAATGGATGTGTCAAGGGTGAGCTGAATGGGCATGCCCCCGCGGGATTCTTTCACAAGCTGTTTGCTTAAGGAGCGTCCGAGCACATCTACTTCAAGCTGATACAAACCCTTCTTGCCGCGTAAATCGTGTTCAAGCACGAGCTCCAAACCCTGCTTGCCGATGAGGTCGCCCATGCTTAAAGCCTCATCCTTATCAAGTTCCTTGCTGTTGACTTCGGACACATAGCCAAGGATGTGCGCGTACAGCTCTCCCTTGGGATAAGTGCGCTGCGAGCGGGTCACAATTTCAAGACCCGGCCAGTGGAGGAGCTGTGCTTCAATGCGCGCCACGAGGCTGATGTCGAGGTTTGTGGCTAAAAGGATAGGTTCAAATGATTGGGCTTTGCGCCTGTCCTTCATGTATTTTGCCACGAGCTCTTCTTGGTTTGCGCCCGTCCACGCGCTCACTTGCGCCAGTGTCGATGGAATATCAGGACAATCTTCTCGAACGATGGTGAGGCCATAGGTGAGGACATTGTCTGCGAGAATAGTACCACTTGCATCGGAGATAAGTCCGCGGGGCGCAAAAATGCTTTCTTCGCGCAAGCGGTTTTGTTGCGCTTGTTCGGAAAAAGCCTCGCCCTTGTGGATTTGTAAGTACCAAAATCGCACAACGAACACAAAAAAGAGGACAGCCACGAGCGTTTGAAGGAGGATGGAACCTGCTCGAGGCGGCTGATACTCTTCCTTTTCCACAGGGATTTTCAGCCAGTCGCGTACTTTATTTGGCTTTTTTTCTGTGAGGTCATGTGTTATCTGCATGGCGTGTCCAGCGGCGTGTCCAATGGGCAAAAAGCCACGCCAAGGGTATGAAGACAGCTTGTATGACGCTGTCTTGGCTGAGTTGTTCCAAATCCACCTGCAAATCCTGCAAGGGGGCGAGCATGTATACCAATATAAAATGTGCGACCCCAAGGCATGAGGAAATCAAAAAAACAAAAAGAATGTTCTGCACTTCAAAGAGCCAGCGTCCCACAAGCACAAGGATAATAACAAAAAAGTACCACAGCACCATCCCGCCAAACTCTCTTGAACCCATACCCTCCTGCAACAAAACGAGCAAGGGAAAAAGCCAGAGCAAGTCCTTATAGCGCTTTTCCTGTAAGGTCAAAATAAGTCCGATGAGTAAGGCGTCTACCGCGGGGAAGGTCCTTTGCAAAAAAATACCTATGGGAATGAAGCATATCCACCATATAAAAACGCGCGACAGCATTACTCGGCACCCACATCAGCATTTCGGCCTTCCATGAGATAGTGCTGCTCGCGCGTGGGCGGGCCGATAAAGTCTGGCAAGGGCAAATCTGGTAAAGGCTCAAGCCCTGTAGGCTCCAAGAGCAGCACTTCTTCAAGGTGCCCCAAGTCTACAAGGGGGACAGCTTCGACAGTCTTAAATTCCGAGTAGTTATTCATGGAGACGTCGGTGACCCTTGCCACCGGCAAGCCCTTGGGGTAAACACCATCCAAACCGGAGGTGACGATGAGTTCGCCCACTTCAATGGTGGCATGGCGGCTGACAAAACGGATTTCTAAAGGGCGTCTGCCGCCGCGTCCTGTCAAAATGCCCGACGTGCGTGAGTCTTGACTCAAAACAGCAATGCGACTGCCCGGGTCTGTTAAGAGCAGGGCAGTGGATGTGTGGGCGGAGGCGCGCAAAATGCGCCCGAGCAAGCCGATATTTGTCATTATGGGCGTGCCCGGTGTGCCACCTGTGGCATAACCGCGGCTCAGTATAACTGTTTCAAGAACAGAATTAGGCCCCATGCGCCCTGCAAGAACCCGCGCGCCCGTAGGGCGCCAGCTTCTGTCAGAAGGCAAGGACAGCAGAGCGCGCAAGCGTCGCAGCTCCGCCTTATGCTCGCCAGTGGCGATGAGCTGTGCCTGCATGGAGAGAATATCAGCTTTCAGTCGCTCATTTTCTTCATGAACGCCGACTAAGTCAACATAATGTTCCCAGAAACTTGAGACTTCGCCTTGAATGGCAAGTACAGGTTTCAGCAAGCCCCCCACAAATTCAAGACCCACATGCGTGGCAACTTCATCAAGAATACCAGTGCGTTGGTTCCATGTATACATGCCTAAAAATAGGAAAAGCAGTACCACAGAGAGTACAATAAATCGTCTTGAATGCATGTGTGCCTGTCTGTTTTAGTATCTTTTGATTGATAGTACGAGCTTCATGGGGAGAATGTAAATTATAAATATAAATCCATCGAGAGATAGCTGTGATATTTGAGTTAAACAGATGGTTTTTTTGAAGGGTCATGCGGGGGGGTATTGCTTCCCCCCGCATGACCTAAAAATCAATCAGTATCTCACTAGTCAATACAGACTTCTTTCAAAATACTCAAGTTGTCCAGTGCTTTGCCTGTGCCCATGACGACGGTGGAGAGGGGGTCTTCCACGACGGTGACGGGTAGTGATGTTTCTTCGCGCAGGAGCTGGTCAAGGCCTTTGAGTAGCGCGCCGCCGCCTGTGAGGACGATGCCTCTGTCGACGATATCCGCGGCAAGTTCCGGCGGTGTTTGTTCAAGAGCCATGCGCACAGCTTGGACGATGCCATCCACTTGTTCGGAAATGGCTTTGCGCACTTCCTCTGAGGTGATAATGATGCACTGGGGGATGCCTGTGACGAGGTCACGCCCGCGTACTTCCACTTGTTCTTCGGGATCCATGGGATAAGCGGAGGCGATTTTTACTTTAATTTCTTCTGCAGACGACTCCCCGATGAGCATGCTGTACTTGCGTTTGACGTGGGTCAGTATGGACTCGTCCATTTTGTCGCCGCCTACGCGCACGGAGCGGGAATAGACAATGCCAGAGAGGGAAATGACTGCCACTTCTGTGGTACCTCCGCCGATGTCGACGACCATGTTGGAGGTAGGCTCTTGGATGGGGAGGTTGGCGCCGATGGCGGCGGCCATGGGTTCTTCGATGAGGTAGACTTCCCGTGCTCCCGCGGATTGGGCGGATTCGCGCACGGCGCGTTTTTCCACCTGTGTGATGCCTGTGGGGACACAAATCATGATGCGTGGGCGGACGAGATGTCGAGAGTTGTGTACTTTTGTGATGAAGTGGCGAAGGAGTGCTTCTGTCACTTCAAAGTCGGCGATGACGCCGTCTTTCATGGGGCGAATGGCAGAAATGTTACGTGGTGCTCTTCCGAGCATGCGTTTTGCGTCTTGGCCTACGGCGAGGACGACACTGTTGCCGCGATTGTCTTTTTTGACTGCCACGACGGAAGGTTCACGTAAAACGATGCCTTGACCTTTCACGTAAACACAAGTATTGGCCGTGCCAAGATCGATGGCAAGGTCGTTGGAAAAAACACCCAAAATATAATCTAAAATCTTAGCCATATGCTTTTATTCGCCTCGCTGCTCACAAAAATAGTTTCCGGGCAGATACGTCATACCCCACGAGCGCATCCTCCGCGCAAAAAATTGAAATGCATCCCCATAGGTGAAGCAGAGCCACAAAGTGCTGTTTGCTCTTGATGTGGCCATTCTGACTTCATAAATCACCCATGTATGTGTTGTTATAAATTTTCCACAAAGTCAATAAGTATCTTGCGAAGTTCAAAAAATTTGTCTGAAAAAAGGTGGAAAGCTTACTTTTTGTACGGCTTGCAAATTGAACTATTCTCATCGGCTGTGAGGCTGAGCTGTGCGGAAAAAACACAAAAACTTCTTCAATCTTCCGTTCGGGCGCGCCGATTGTTTAGCTAAC